>NZ_JBEZHQ010000057.1:0-43774 GCF_040650675.1 Streptomyces sp. NPDC048637 | reverse complement strand
TGGTGTGTGGACGTAAAGCGAAGCAGTCCACACACCAGCCCCCGGAGGCCCGTCACCGCACCCCGACAGCCCCGCGCAGCGGACCCGCCCGCCGCAGGCGCAACGGCGAGAAAGCCGAACACGTGGGAAGAAAACGCTAAAGCTCAACCTCGCGCATCAGCATGCCTACCTCGGTGTTGGTCATCCGGCGGAGCCAGCCCGACTTCTGGTCGCCCAGGGCGATGGGGCCGAAGCTCGTGCGGACGAGCTTGTCGACCGGGAAGCCGGCCTCCGACAGCATCCGGCGCACGATGTGCTTCCGGCCTTCGTGGAGCGTGACCTCGACGAGGTAGTTCTTGCCGGTGTTCTCCACGACCCGGAAGTGGTCGGCGCGGGCGTAGCCGTCCTCCAGCTGGATGCCGTCCTTGAGCTGCTTGCCCAGGTCACGCGGGAGCGGGCCCTGGATCGCAGCCAGGTAGGTCTTCTTGACGCCGTAGCGCGGGTGCGTCAGGCGGTGTGCCAGCTCACCGTGGTTGGTGAGCAGGATGATGCCCTCGGTCTCGGTGTCGAGCCGGCCGACGTGGAACAGCCGCGTCTCACGGTTGGTGACGTAGTCGCCCAGGCACTGGCGGCCGTCCGGGTCCTCCATGGTGGAGACGACACCGGCCGGCTTGTTCAGCGCGAAGAAGAGGTACGACTGGGTGGCGACCGTCAGGCCGTCAACCTTGATCTCGTCCTTCTCCGGGTCGACCCGGACACCCTGCTCCATGACGATCTGGCCGTTGACCTCGACCCGTGCCTGGTCGATCAGCTCCTCGCAGGCCCGGCGCGAGCCCATACCGGCCCTGGCCAGCACCTTCTGCAGCCGCTCGCCCTCCTGGTCGCCGAACGTCTTGGGCGTCTTGATCTGCGGCTTGTTGTGGCGGGCGCGGTTGCGCTCCTCAACCTGGGCGTCGTACTCGCGGGGCCGCGCGGGCGCCTGGCCACGGCCGCGCTGCGGGCCGCCCTTGGGACCGCCCTTGGCGCCGGGACCGGACTTGGCGCCGGTACGCGGACCGCCCTTGGCGCCGCCACGGGCCGCCGCACCCCGGCTGCCGCTGCTCTTCGGGCCGCCGCTCTTGGGGCCGCCGCCCTTGGTGCCGCCGCCCTTGGTGCCGCCGCGCTCGTCCTTGCCGCCCGGGCCACCGGGGCCGCCGGTTCCGCCCACGTCGTAGCGGCGCTCCTCCGGACGGGGACGGCCGGCGCGCTGCTGCTTCTCGTCCTTCTTGTTGCCCGCGCCGCGGTAGTTGCCCCGCCCGCTGTCGTTGTTCCTGCCGCTGCTTCGCATCAATGATCCGTCTGAGAGTCGCCGCTGTCGTCTACGTCGAACGACGGGATACCTTCCGGGGAGTCGCCCTCGACCGCGTCCGCCTCCGGGAGGAACGGTGCGAGCTCAGGGAGCTCGTCCAGGCCGCGCAGGCCCATCCGCTCCAGAAAGTAATTCGTCGTCCTGTACAGGATCGCACCTGTTTCAGGTTCCGTCCCCGCCTCCTCCACCAGGCCGCGCTGGAGGAGCGTGCGCATCACACCGTCACAGTTCACGCCGCGTACGGCCGAGACACGGGAACGGCTGACCGGCTGACGGTACGCGACCACGGCCAGAGTCTCCAATGCGGCCTGGGTGAGCCGGGCCTGCTGCCCGTCCAGGACGAAGCTCTCCACAGCGTCCGCGTACGCGGCGCGGGAGTAGAAACGCCAGCCGCCGGCCACCAGGCGGAGGTCGAAACCGCGGCCCTGGCGGGTGTAGTCGTCGGACAGCTCGCGCAGCGCGAGCGCGACCGCGCGGCGGGGCCGCTGCAACACCCTGGCCAGGTGTTCCTCGGTCGCGGGCTCGTCGACGACCATGAGGACGGCCTCCAGCGCGGGCTTCAGCTCCAGCTCGGCGGCGCCCAGCGTCCCGGCCGGTGCCCCGGACCGCTCTCCCGGGGTGCCGCCCGCACCGGTCTCCGTGATGTCGTACGCCTCGCCCTCGCCGCTCATGCCCGCTCCTCTCCTGCTCGTTCTGCCCGCTCCGTCCCGGCGGTGCGCTCCCCCGGTTCCTGGTCGAACTCGTCGGTGACCACCGGCTCGGCCCCCTCCGTGCCCGTCCAGCGGACCGTCAGCGCCCCCAGAGCCTCGTCCTGGTCCAGGACGACCACCCGCTCCCGGTAGAGCTCCAGGAGGGCCAGGAAGCGCGCCACGACGGTGAGGGTGTCCGGTGCGTCCGCGCACAGCTCCTGGAAGCTGCACTCGCCGGCCGCCCGCAGCCGCGCCATCACCACCTCAGCCTGCTCCCGCACGCTCACCAACGGCGCATGGATGTGGTCGACATAGACCTGCGGCCGCGCCTTGGGCTGCATCGCCTTCACCGCGAGCCTGGCGAAGCCCTCCGCCCCTGTGCTGATGACGACTTCGGGCAGCAGCTCGGCGAGGTGCGGCTCCAGGCCGACCGTACGGGGGTGGCACCGGGCCTCGTCCGCCAGCCGGCCGCTGAAGATGTCCGCGATGCGCTTGTAGGCGCGGTACTGCAGCAGCCGGGCGAAGAGCAGATCGCGGGCTTCCAGGAGCGCGAGGTCCGCCTCGTCCTCCACTTCGGCCGCGGGCAGCAGCCGGGCCGCCTTCAGATCCAGCAGCGTCGCCGCGACGACCAGGAACTCCGTGGTCTGGTCCAGGTCCCAGTCCGGCCCCATGGCGCGGATGTGCGCCATGAACTCGTCGGTCACCTTCGACAGCGCGACCTCGGTGACGTCCAGCTTGTGCTTCGAGATCAACTGCAGCAGAAGATCGAAGGGGCCCTCGAAGTTGTCGAGCCGGAGGGTGAACCGGCCGTCGCCGTTCTCGGGGGCCTCGGCAGGAGCGGCACCGGGGGCGGCCGCGGGGTCCTCCCCGGCGACGGTCACCTCCGGCGCACCGGCAACCTCCGGCATGTCGGCCGCCGGGGACCCGTCCGGCACCCAGGTGCCAGTGGGCTCGTCAAGCACCCCGGTACCCGCGGGCTCCTCCGGCGCCTCGATGGCCGACGGCTCGTCCGGCGCCCCGGTTTCCTCCGCTGCCTCGGACCCGCCCGGCTTCCCGGGCGCATCGTGCGCCGCGGGCTCCCCGTGTGCCGCAGGCTCCTCGTACGCCGCGGGCTCCTCGTACGCCGCGGGCTCGCCCGGTGTCACCGGGCCCGCGTCCGGCCCGCGGCCGAGGGGTCTACGGGCGCGGGGCGCGGGGGCTTCGTCGTTGGTCGTCGGCATCGCGGTCCATGGTGCTGCGGTCCCGTGCCGGGGGCGACGGGCTGGTCACGGGCGGGACACCCCGCCGAGGAGGCAGGCTATCCCGGCCCGCCCGGCGTGACGTTTCCGCACCGCGGCGGCCACCGCAGGAATTCTCGGCCGTTACCGGCGGGCGACCACGACGGCGCTCCCCGGCGGTGCCGGACCCGCCACACCCCGCGCAGGACCACGGCAACGGGCGTCAGCGGCCCCGCAGCCGCCGCACCAGGATGCTGGCGTCGCCACGCGACTCCAGGTCGGCGAGGACGACGGCGACCGCCTCGCGGACGATCCGGCCGCGGTCGACGGCAAGGCCGTGTTCGCCGCGCAGCACCAGCCGCGCATGTTCGAGGTCCATGAGCTCCTCGGCGGAGACATAGACGGTGATCTTCTCGTCGTGCCGTTCCCGGCCGCTGGGGCGGCGGTTGGCGCCGCGGGAGCCACCGCGGCGGCGGCCCTGGCCGCTGGCCTGCGCGGCCGCGTCGGAACCTGCCTGGCCGCCCTTGCCCGCCTGGGTCCGGTGGCCCTTGGCGGTGTCGCCGTCCGTCTCCCGGCCGCTGTGCTCGGCCGGGGGGCAGACCGCGGGTACCCGGGGCGGTGTGGCCGGTCCGCCGTCACCGGCCGTCGCCGGGGTGTCCGAGCCGCCGGCCCCGGGCCGACGCTGCCGTACCGCGGTGGCCGCCTCCGGCCCGTCCGCCGCCGGATCGGGCTCACCGGCCGGTGCGGGCACCCGGGGCGCCTCACCGTTGGCCGTGGAGCCGTTCGCGGAGCGACGGGGGCTGGAGGGCTGCAGCCCCACTCCCCCGGTGGTACGGAACAGTTCGTCGGCTCCCGGCAGACTCACTCGGCGTGACACCGGGCGAGCACCTCCCTGGCGAGCTGACGATAGGCGGCGGCACCAACGGAGTTGGAGGCGTACGTGGTGATCGGCTCACCGGCGACGGTGGTCTCCGGGAAGCGGACCGTACGGCCGATGACGGTGTGGTAGACGTGGTCGTCGAAGGCCTCGACGACACGCGCCAGGACCTCGCGGCTGTGCACGGTGCGGGAGTCGTACATCGTCGCCAGGATGCCGTCCAGCTCCAGCTCGGGGTTGAGCCGCTCCTGGACCTTCTCGATCGTCTCGGTGAGCAGCGCGACACCGCGCAGCGCGAAGAACTCGCACTCCAGCGGCACGATGACCTTGTGAGCCGCTGTCAGGGCGTTGACGGTGAGCAGGCCGAGGGAGGGCTGGCAGTCGATGACGATGTAGTCGTAGTCGGCCAGCAGCGGCTTCAGGGCACGCTGCAGGGTCGACTCGCGCGCGACCTCGCTGACCAACTGCACCTCTGCCGCTGACAAATCGATATTGCTGGGCAGCAGGTCCATGTTGGGGACCGCGGTCTTCAGCAGCACCTCGTCGGCCGACATGCCCCGCTCCATGAGCAGGTTGTAGACCGTCAGGTCGAGCTCCATCGGGTTGACGCCGAGTCCGACCGACAGGGCGCCCTGCGGGTCGAAGTCGACGAGCAGCACCCGTCGTCCGTATTCGGCAAGCGCGGCGCCCAGGTTGATGGTCGAGGTGGTCTTGCCGACCCCGCCCTTCTGGTTGCACATCGCGATGATTTTGGCGGGGCCGTGGTCCGACAACGGTCCCGGGATGGGGAAGTAAGGGAGCGGGCGTCCGGTCGGGCCGACGCGTTCGCGGCGCTGGCGCGCGGCGTCCGGCGCGAGCGTCGCGGCGTATTCGGGGTCCGGCTCGTACTCCGCGTCCGGATCGTAGAAGTGCCCCTGGGGCAGGTCGTCGTAGTCGGCGAGACGGGCGGGTTCTCCACTGCCCCGGTCGCCGGCCATGGCGTTCACGTGATGGCCGTCCATGCTCTGGTGGGCTGTCGTGGAAATACTCTGACGGGTTGCGACGGTGCGGACCGCAACGGAGCCGACAGCCTCGCGCCCCGAGGGACCCTGGCCCCGTGCAACCACTCCTGGTTGACCGCCTCCGGGAGAAAATGTCGACTCATTCACAAGTCGTCTTACCTCCTTGGACGTGACCAGGAAACTTTATCGATAGGTCAGCGTGGCACCATGCCGACGGTTGGCGACTCTATGGCGTGTCGGGCGTCCGCAGCAACACAATCCACCGGACCCGGCACGATGTGTCGGTAACCGGACCCCCCGATGTCAAGGGCGCAAGCGGTATCGGACCGATGTTTCAGGGGTGCGCGAATCGGTTAAAGGGTTACGTTCGCGGCGAGTTGAGTGCCGGCGGTCCGGAGTGCGGTGCTCCGGGGGTCGCACACGCGACCGGCCGGGCCTTGTCGACAAGGCCCGGCCGGTTCTGTGGCGTTGACGCGCGTCGTTGACGCCTCAGCCGAGGAGGGTGCGCAGTTCGACGTGCTCCAGGCCGTGCGCCTCGGCGACGGGGCCGTAGACCACCTTGCCGTCGTGCGTGTTCAGGCCCTTGGCCAGCGCCGGGTCACGGCGCAGCGCCTCGACCCAGCCACGGTTCGCCAGCTCCACGATGTAGGGCAGCGTGGCGTTGGTGAGCGCGTGGGTGGAGGTGTTCGGCACCGCGCCGGGCATGTTGGCGACGCAGTAGAAGACCGAGTTGTGGACCGGGAAGGTCGGCTCGGCGTGCGTGGTGGGACGCGAGTCCTCGAAGCAGCCGCCCTGGTCGATCGCGATGTCGACAAGAACACTTCCGGGCTTCATCTTGGCGACGAGCTCGTTGGTGACCAGCTTGGGGGCCTTGGCGCCGGGGATCAGGACGGCACCGACGACGAGGTCGGCCTCGACGACGGCCTTCTCCAGCTCGTAGGCGTTGGAGACGATCGTCTGCACCTTGGTGCCGAAGATCTTGTCGGCCTCGCGGAGCTTGTTGATGTCCTTGTCGAGCAGGGTGACGTGGAAGCCGAGGCCCACGGCGATCTGGAGGGCGTTCCAGCCGGAGACGCCACCGCCGATGATGACGGCCTTGCCCGCGTGGACACCGGGGACACCACCGGGCAGCACACCGCGGCCGCCGGCCTGGCGCATCAGGTGGTAGGCGCCGACCTGCGGGGCGATACGGCCCGCGACCTCGGACATCGGGGCGAGCAGCGGCAGCTGGCGGCCGGCCGTCTCGACGGTCTCGTAGGCGATGGCGGTGGTGCCGGACTCCAGCAGCGCGTCCGTGCACTCCTTGGACGCGGCCAGGTGCAGGTAGGTGAAGAGCGTCTGGTCCTTGCGGAGACGGTGGTACTCCTCCGCAATCGGCTCCTTGACCTTCAGCAGCAGGTCAGCGGTGTCCCAGATCTCATCGGCGGTGTCCAGGATGGAGGCACCGGCGGAGACGTACTCCTCATTCGTGATGGACGAGCCGAGACCGGCGTCCTTCTCGATGAAGACCTGGTGGCCGTGGCGGACGAGTTCGTTTACTCCGGCGGGCGTGATGGCCACGCGGAACTCGTTGTTCTTGACCTCGCGGGGGATGCCGACCTTCACGTCGATCACGGTCCTTGAAAGAGAGGGTGCAGGAGGAATTATCCCCTCATGCGCTGCATGACGGAACTGACCGCGCCGAACGCGGCCCAGCCAGTCTATTGAAGGAGCTCTTCTTGTCTAGCCTTGCAAAGCATTAAATCTTGCGAGAAGCACTACCGATTTCGTAGGTCACTCGGAGTGATCTCCAAGGAGTCGCTCTCCGACGGCACGATGGAGCCCTGCCGCTGCTGGATCGCCGAGCCGGTCGAGGGTGTCCGCAATCCGTAGTTGCAGGGCCGCCTCCAGGCGTCCGTCGCCCGCTCTACGGGCGATGTCCAGGGCTTCGAGACAGGTCCGCAGCGCGTCCTCGGGCCGCCCCGCGTACTCCTGCACCCGGGCCACCTCACCGGTCGCCCGCGCCTGGCCGGCCACCTCACCGAGCCTGCGGTAGGTGCCGACGGCCGCCCGCCACGCCTTGAGCGCCTCGTCCCACCGGCCCGCGCAGGCGAGCGCGCCGCCGATCCGGCCGTGCAGCCGCGCCGCGTCACCGCCCTCACCCCGGCCGAGCCGCAGCTCCAGCGCCCGGCCGTACCAGTCGGCGGCCCGCTGCCAGTCGCCCAGCTCGGTGTACGTACCGCCCAGCGACTCCAGCGCCCGGCCGGTGGCCACCGGGTCCTTCACCGAGCGGGCCGCCTCCAGCGCACCCCGGTAGCGGGTGAGCGCCTGCTCGGTCCGTCCCGCCTGCCCGTCCAGGTCCCCGAGGTTCAGAAGGGCGGCGGCCCGCTCCCGTGGCAGCCCGCGCCGCTCGGCGACCCGGAGGACGAGCCCGTGCAGCGCGTAGAGGTCCGGCGCGGCGGCCTCGGCGCCCTGGTGTGCCAGCAGCGTCCGGGTCAGCGCGGCCATCAACCGCCGGTCCAGGGTGTCGAGTTCACCGTCCGCGACGGCGATCCTGGCGGCGTCGAGCAGGGCGCCGCGCCGGCTGCGCAGCCAGTGCGCGGCGGCGGCCCGGGAGCCGAAGCGCAGCGAGCGCGGCAGCCCCGCGGTCTTCTGCCGGACGGGGGAACCGGCCGGCTCGGCCATCGCCCGGCAGGACTGCAGCAGCCGTACGGTCCGCTCCAGCATCCGGGCCCGGGCCAGCTGGACCTCGGCCGGGCGCTCGTGTTCCGTCAGCAGCTCACGCGCCAGCGGGTGGAGGCAGCCGGGAAGCCGGTACGGGAGATACAGGGCGGCGTCCGGCGCGCGGGCGCCGGGGACCTCGTCGCCCTCGGCGGTGACCGGCCGCAGCAGGCCGAGCGCGACGAATTCGCCCAGCGCCGTGGCGGCCACGGCCACCGAGCAGCCGGCCAGCGCGGAGGCGATGTGCGCATCCACCAGACCGCCCGGCGCCAGGGTGAGCAGCCGCAGTATCCGGGCGGCGGGCGCCGGCAGCGCGCCATGGGTGAGGTGAAAGGCGCGGAACAGCGGCCGGGCACCGGTGGGCAGGTCCGGCGGCAGCGGGACGGCGTGCAGCGCCTGGTACAGATCGGCGACCGAGGACATCGGGCGGGCGGCGAGCCAGGCGGCGGCCAGCACCAGTGCGGCAGGCTGGCCGCCGCACTCCTCCACGACGCTGTCGGCGGTCCGGGGGTCGACCGTGATCCGGGTCGGTCCGGCGTCACGGATGAGGATCTCGACACCGGCCGCACCGTCCAGGCCGCCCAGGGTGCACGGCCGGACGTCCGGAATGCCGGTCAGCGGCCCCTGCGAGACCACCACGACCAGGCAGCCCGGGGCGTCCGGGAGCAGCGGTTCGACCTGGTCGGCGCCCGGTGCGTCGTCCAGGAAGAGCAGGGCCCGGCGCCCGGCGAGCGCCTCGCGCAGCCGCTCGGTCAGCTCGTCCTCGGGGGCGCCCGCCGGGGCGCCGGCGCCGAGCGCGGCCAGCAGCTCACGTGCGGTGCGGCCGATGTCGGCCGGTTCACCGCCCGGCCCGGTCAGGGTGGCCCGCAGCACGCCGTCGGGATGGTCGCCGGCCAGCTCCCGCAGCAGCTCCTCGGCCAGGGCCGTACGGCCGGAACCCGGCCGGCCGGCGATCAGCAGCACCCGGCTGCGGGCACCCTTGCGGCCGGAGAGGGTGTCCAGGCCGGCGCGGGCGATATCGGCGTGCAGTGCCTTGAGTTCGCGGCGACGGCCAGCGAATCCCCTGGTGGAAGGGGCGGCGGCGGCCGCGGGAACGGTGGGGCGGGCGGCGGCACCGTCCTGGCGGGGCGCCGCGGCCCGCGGCCCGGACGCTGTCGTGGCGGGCGCTTTCGCCGCCTCCGGCGGGAGGTGCCCCCCGCCCACCGCCTGGTCCGTCACCGGCTCACGCTCCCGTCCACCTGCGCGTACGAATCCGCCGCTGGGGCGGACGCTGCCGAGCGTAGTTCACTGCCTGTCACGTCCCGTGCAGCGCAGGGCGGTTGAGTCACCCGATCGGATCGGCGGATCATCCGACCGGCTCGTGGCACGGCCACGGGGCGGTGGCGCCCGGCGCGGTGGCGCCCGGCGGCTCAGGCCTCGAAGGGGCGGGCCGGCCACGGTGCGCCGGCCGGGCGCAGCGCGTCCAGACCCGCACCGCCCTGGGCCGCGGTGAGTGCCAGCACTCCCACGACGAGGCAGTTGTTGTGCAGCTCACCGGCGAGTACGCCACGGACCAGCTCGTCCTGCGGCACCCGCGCCAGCTCCATGTCGGCCTCCTCCTCGGAGACCTCGAAGCGCTCGCCCTCGGCCTCGGAGAGATCACGGGCGAGGAAGATCCGCACGGCTTCGTCGCAGCCGCCGGGCGTGGTGTAGACATCGGTCAGCACCCGCCAGTTCTCGGCCTTGACGTGCGCCTCCTCGTACAGCTCGCGCTGCGCCGCGTGCAGCGGGTTCTCACCGGGGATGTCGAGCAGCCCGGCGGGGATCTCCCACAGCTTCTGGCGTACGGGGTGACGGTACTGGCGCAGCACCAGCACCCGGCCCTCGTCGTCGAGGGCGAGGACGGCCACGGAACCGGGGTGGACCTGGTAATCGCGGGTGACGGTGGTGCCGTCCGGCATGACGACCTCGTCGGTGCGCACGCTGGTCTTGTTCCCGGTGAACGGCGTCGTGGTCGCGGTGACCGTCCACTCCTCCGGGGTGTCCTTGATCGCCATGGCGCGTCCTCCTGTGTGTTGCCTGAACCAACGCAGAAACCGGGGTACGACCTCGAAGAGGCCGTACCCCGGCAACCGTATCCGCCGCGGGTTCCCTTACTTCGCGGTGCCCGTCTTGCGCGCGACCGCGGCCTTCACCAGCCCGGCGAAGAGCGGGTGCGGGCGGGTCGGGCGGGAGCGCAGCTCCGGGTGCGCCTGGGTGGCGACGAGGTAGGGGTGGATCTCGCGCGGGTACTCGACGTACTCGACGAGCTTGTTGTCCGGGGAGGTGCCGGAGAACAGCAGCCCGGCCTTCTTCTCCAGCTCACCGCGGTAGGCGTTGTTGACCTCGTAGCGGTGGCGGTGGCGCTCCTCGACGTAGGGCTGGTCGTCGTAGACCTCGCGGACGATCGAGCCCTCGGCGAGCTTGGCGGGGTACATGCCCAGCCGCATCGTGCCGCCCATATCGCCCTCACCTGCGACGATGTCCATCTGCTCGGCCATCGTGGAGATGACCGGATCGGCCGCGGCCGGGTCGAACTCGGTGGAGTTCGCGCCCTCGATGCCGGCCAGGTTGCGGGCCGCCTCAATGACCACGCACTGCAGGCCCAGGCACAGGCCGAGCAGCGGGAGCTTGTTCTCCCGGGCGTAGGTGATCGCGCCGACCTTGCCGTCCACGCCCCGGTCGCCGAAGCCGCCGGGAATGCAGACCGCGTCACAGTCCGCGAGCTGCTCCGCGGCGCCGGCCGGCGTCTTGCAGTCGTCGGAGGTGACCCACTTCAGCTTCACCCGGGTCTTGTTCGCGAAGCCGCCGGCCCGCAGCGCCTCGGTGACCGAGAGGTAGGCGTCCGGCAGGTCGATGTACTTGCCGACCAGCGCGACCCTGACCTCGTGGTCGGGGTTGTGGACGCGGTCCAGCAGATCCGCCCACTGGGTCCAGTCCACGTCGCGGAACGGCAGGTCAAGCTTGCGCACGATGAAGGCGTCCAGGCCCTCGGCGTGCACGACCTTGGGGATGTCGTAGATCGACGGGGCGTCCGGGCAGGCGATGACCGCGGCCTCGTCGACGTCGCACATCAGCGAGATCTTGCGCTTGATGGCGGTCGGGACCTCTCGGTCGGCGCGCAGCACGATCGCGTCGGGCTGGATACCGATGTTGCGCAGCGCCGCGACCGAGTGCTGGGTCGGCTTGGTCTTCAGCTCACCGGACGGGCCGATGTAGGGGAGCAGCGAGATGTGCACGACGAAGACGTTGTCCCGGCCGACCTCGTGGCGGACCTGGCGGACCGTCTCCAGGAACGGCAGCGACTCGATGTCACCGACGGTGCCGCCGACCTCGGTGATGACGACATCGACGTCCTCGGTCGCCATCCGCCGGATGCGGTGCTTGATCTCGTTGGTGATGTGCGGGATGACCTGCACGGTGTCACCGAGGTACTCGCCGCGCCGCTCCTTGGCGATCACGGTGTTGTAGACCTGGCCGGTGGTCACGTTCGCGGAGCCGTCGAGGTCGACGTCCAGGAAACGCTCGTAGTGGCCGATGTCCAGGTCGGTCTCGGCGCCGTCGTTGGTGACGAAGACCTCACCGTGCTGGAACGGGTTCATCGTTCCGGGGTCGACGTTCAGATACGGGTCGAGCTTCTGCATCGTGACCCGCAGGCCGCGCGCCTTGAGGAGAGCACCCAGGCTGGAGGCGGTGAGCCCCTTGCCCAGCGAGGAGGCGACGCCCCCGGTGACGAAGAGGTGCTTGGTCGTCGTGGATTTGGGCGGCATGGCCAAGAGGGGGCTCCCGTGGTCGCGAGGTGGAGAGGTGCGAAGCGGCGCTGTCCCGGTTTTCAGGGGTGCCGTCGCTGCGGTTCGGGGGTTCTCGTGCCCACCGGTCCACGGGGTACCAGGCTATCAGCGACCGGGCGTGGTCGCGTCCGGCCACGCACGGCGATCGTGCAGTGACGGCCGGGGTGACAGTGTCACGTGATGGAGGCCACCCGTTCGGAGCACGTCAGTCCTTGCGAGGGTCGCGCGGATCACCCACGTGCGTCGTATCCTGCTCGGACACTCGCAACGAGCCGTCCGGGAAGGCACCACCCCCGCCCGATTTCCGGTCCCGCTGCTCGGCGACGTTTCATGGGCAGGACGGACAGATCACAACGTCCCATGGGGGGCGTGACTCCAGTTCGACGGGAGATGCACGTGGCCGGGCGCATCGAGGACTACGCACTTATCGGCGATATGCAAACCGCCGCTCTAGTGTGCCGGGACGGCACGGTGGACTGGCTGTGCCTGCCCCGCTTCGACTCCCCGGCGGTCTTTGCGGGGCTGCTGGGCACGGAGGAGCACGGATTCTGGCGGATGGGGCCGGTCAACGGTCCCGGGGGCCGGCCCGCGCCGGCCGATCGCCGGCGCTACCGGGGCGATTCGCTCGTCCTGGAATCGGAATGGGACACCCCGCGCGGCACCGTCCGCGTGATCGACTTCATGCCGCCCCGTGATGGCGCGCCGCAGCTGATCCGCATCGTGGAGGGCGTCAGCGGACGTGTCCCGATGCGCTCGGAGCTGCGGATGCGCTTCTCCTACGGCTGGGTCGTGCCCTGGGTGCACAAGGTGGAGGACCGTACGGTCGCGGTCGCGGGCCCCGATTCGGTGTGGCTGGACACGGCCGCGGAGACCTACGGCAAGGACCTGACGACCTTCTCCGACTTCACCGTCTCGCCGGGTGAGCGGATCGCGTTCACGATCAGCTGGGAGCCCTCGCACAAGGAGCCGCCGGCCGTGGCGGACCCGGAGGGGTCGCTGGAGGCCACCGAGGAATTCTGGCGCGAGTGGGTCGAGCACTGCACGTACCACGGCCCCTACCGGGATGCGGTGGTGCGCTCGCTGATCACCCTGAAGGCGCTGACCTACGCGCCGACCGGCGGGATCGTGGCGGCGCCGACGACCTCACTGCCGGAGTGCCTGGGCGGGGTCCGTAACTGGGACTACCGCTTCACCTGGCTCCGGGACGCCGCGATCACCCTGTCCTCCCTGCTGCGCACCGGCTACCGCGAAGAAGCGCGGGCCTGGCGGGAGTGGCTGCTGCGGGCGGTGGCCGGTGATCCGGAGAACCTGCAGATCATGTACGGCATCGCCGGTGAGCGGGAGTTGGGCGAGAACGAGCTCAGCTGGCTTCCCGGGTACGAGAACTCCCGTCCGGTGCGGGTCGGCAACGGCGCCGCGGGACAGCTCCAGCTGGATGTGTACGGCGAGGTCACCGAGGCGCTGCACCTGGCGCACATGACGGGGCTGGCCCGTAACGACTACGCCTCGCTGCTGCAGCTCAAGCTGATCCAGTGGGTGGAGAAGCACTGGGACGAGCCGGACGAGGGCATCTGGGAGGTCCGCGGCCCGCGCCGGCACTTCGTGCACTCCAAGGTCATGACCTGGGTCGCGGTCGACCGCACGGTCAAGCTGATCGAGTCGGGGGACGTCGACGGGCCGCTGGAGCGCTGGAAGGACCTGCGCGAGACAATCCACCGGGACGTCTGCGAGAAGGGTTACGACAAGGAGCGCAACACCTTCACCCAGTCCTACGGCTCGCAGGAGCTGGACGCCTCGCTGCTGCTGATCCCGCAGATGGGCTTCCTGCCGCCGGACGACAAGCGCGTCATCGGCACGATCGAGGCGATCCAGCGGGAGCTGTCCACCGAGGACGGCTTTGTGCTGCGCTACCCGACGTCCGGTGCGGACGACCTCGGGGTGGACGGTCTGGAGGGTGAGGAGGGCGCCTTCCTGGCGTGCTCGTTCTGGCTCGCGGACGACCTGGCGATGATCGGCCGGGTGGACGAGGCCCGCAAGCTCTTCGAGAAGCTGCTCTCGCTCCGCAACGACCTGGGTCTGCTCGCCGAGGAGTGGGACCCCAGGGCCCAGCGGCAGGTGGGCAACTTCCCGCAGGCGTTCAGCCATGTTCCGCTGATCGACACGGCGCTGCGGCTGACGGCCAGCGGGGCGTACGGAGGCTAGCGCCTCCTTCGGGGCGCCAACCTCCCGGCGTTCTGTGGTGCCGCCCGTTTCGGGTGGCACCACTTTTCTGTGTCAGAAGGTGGCACCACTTTCTGTGTCAGAACGGGGTCAGAACGGGGTCAGAACGGGGTGAGGGTGAGGGTGAGCTCCTTCGGGGAGCTGTCCTCGATGTAGGAGGCGAAGCCGGCGACGTCGTCGAAGGCGAAGCCGTAGGCCTTGCCGTCCCGTGTCGCGGCGTGCATGGCCCGGGCGTAGTGGTGGGTCAGCCGCTGCCGGTAGAAGGCGGCCGGGTCGGTGGTGGGCTGGGTGGCGTGCGAGGTGAGGGTGGAGCGGTTGAGGGCGGCGCCCAGGATGGCGGCGACCGGGCCGAGGGTGCCGTCGTTGGGCGCGGCGAGGGTGCCGTCGCAGAAGAGGACATCGCGGGTGGACGGCTTGTCGAAAGAGACCGTGCCGGTGGGGTCGCCTACCGGGCCCTTCATTCCTTGCGGGACGGTGAAGGTGAGCTTGCCGTCGCGGACCCGGCCGGTGAAAGTGCCCGCGTTGGTGGTGACCGAAAGGTCCTTGGCCTCGTAGGCGGACCAGGCCTCGTCGATGGCCGGGGCGAAGTAGTCCTCGGCGAACAGCCCGCTGTCCAGGCCGTGGCCGCGCGATCACCCGCCGGTCGCCGATGACCAGCCGGTCGAAGCCCTCGGCGGCCTTGACGTCGGAGAAGATTCGAGCGCGGGCGCCGTCCTTGAGCATCCCGGTGGTCTGCTCCTTGGCTCCGGAGAGCGTGATCGCGAGCGGCACGCTGAACATGTCGACCATGGTGGTGTTGCAGTACATCCCGCCGGAGTTGTACGTGAACTCGGCGCAGTCGTGCAGCACGTCGTAGTTGGGGTCGCCG
Source organism: Streptomyces sp. NPDC048637 (assembly GCF_040650675.1). NCBI lineage: Bacteria > Bacillati > Actinomycetota > Actinomycetes > Kitasatosporales > Streptomycetaceae > Streptomyces > Streptomyces sp. NPDC048637. The sequence goes on along the minus strand of NZ_JBEZHQ010000057.1, from coordinate 29,066 downwards.
GCGACCCAGCCCGCCGGGTAGGCGAGCGCGGCCTTGCCGTTGCCGTCCTCGACCGCCTTGAACTTGAGCTTGCCGCCCAGCGCGGTGTAGATCCGGCCGGACATCCTGGGCAGCTGGAGCGTCGTGGTACCGCTCGCCGCGAGCGGTATGGCGTAGTCGGTGAAGCCGTCCGGCCCGTTGTCGGCCAGTGCGACGGGCTTGAGCTCACCGTCCGGGGTGACGTGCACCTGCTGGGTGCCGTCATTGCCGACGATGTAGATCCAGACCGAGGAGTTGGCGTAGGCACCGGAGTTGTTGACGAGGTGCAGGGGCATACCGGCGGCGGACCGGGCGGGCCCGCGGGGTGCTGCGGACGGGGCGGGCGCGCCGGTCGCACGGCCGGCCAGGGCGATTCCGGAGGCGGTGGCGGCGCCGGCGGCGAGACCGCCGAGCAGGCTGCGGCGAGTGATCACGAGGTGACTCCTTGCGGGGCGGTGCGCCGGTCGGTGGGGGTGGGGGTGGGCGTGGGGGTGCGATGGTCGGTGGGGGTGGCGTCGGTGGGGGTGGCGAAGCCCGCGGCGCCGGCCGGGAACGTGCCGCCCATCGCGAGGTTGAGCAGCAGGAAGTGACCCTGGTGGGTGGCCCGCGCCCAGGTGTCGGCGTCCATCGCCGCCGCGCTCACGGTGTGGGAATTCTGGCCGTCGGCATACCAATGCAGCGACTCCGCGGCGCTGTTGGTGCGGTCCAGCTCCCGGCTTCCCGGTGCCGCATTCTCATGCTCATGACATTCTCTCCTCGGCGCAGTGGGGGTGGTGAGGAGTTCCGTGAGGGTGTCCGGGTTGAGAGCGCTCTCATATCGTGCGCTGTGCACCTTGCCGACTCGACGGCAGACCGTCAAGTCACCGCGTGGAAAAAGGAGTTGAATGGTGTCTGGGTCGAACGGTCCGCGGCCGACGCTGGAGGCGGTCGCGGCGCTCGCCGGGGTCTCCCGCGCCACGGTGTCCCGGGTGGTCAACGGTGGTGCGGGCGTACGGGCCGCAGTCCAGGAGCGGGTGCGCCAGGCGGTCACCGAGCTGGGCTACGTACCGAACAGCGCCGCCCGCTCCCTGGTCACCCGCCGCACCGGGGCGGTCGCCGTGGTCATCGCGGAGCCGGAGACCCGGGTCTTCAGCGATCCGTTCTTCGGACGCCAACTGCGCGGCATCAGCCGCGAACTGGCCGCCGCCGACACCCAGCTGCTGTTGATGTTCGTCGAGCACCGCGCCGACTACGACCGCATCGGCCGCTATCTGTCAGCCGGGCATGTCGACGGCGCGCTGATGTTCTCGCTGCACCGCGACGACCCGCTGCCCGCCATGGCCAAGCGCGCCGGACTGCCCACCGTCTACGGCGGCCGGCCCGGCTGGGCGGGCACCGACCGGGTGCCGCGGCCGCTGTATGTCGACACCGACAACCGCGGTGGCGCCCGGCAGGCCGTACGCCATCTCCTCGACCGCGGCCGCCGCCGGATCGCCGTGATCACCGGACCGCTCGACCAGACCTCCGCGGTGGACCGCCTCGACGGCTACCGGGAGGCCCTGGGCACAGCCGAACCGGACCCACGCCTGATCGCGGACGGTGGGTTCACCGCACCCGGCGGCGAGCGGGCCATGGCCACACTCCTGGACGCCGCACCGGATCTGGACGCCGTCTTCGTCTGCTCCGACCTGATGGCGAGCGGTGCGCTGCGCACGCTGCGGGCGCGCGGGCGACGGGTCCCGGAGGAGGTGGCGGTGGTCGGCTTCGACGATCTGGAACCGGCGGCCTGGGCGGATCCGCCGCTGACCACCGTGCGGCAGGACGTGGAGGAGATGGGGCGGCTGATGGCCCGGCTGCTGCTGCGCCTGCTGGATCCACGGAAGGCGGCGGGGGCGGACGCGGTGGAGCTCGCACCGGTGATCACGGAGGCGCGGCTGGTGGTGCGGGAGTCGGGGTGAGGGGGGCGGGGTGAGTGTGTGGGGGGAGGGGGACCGGGCACCGGGAGGGGAGGGGAGCGCGCCGGGGCCGAGCGTGGCTGGGCGGAGGCCGGGCGTGGCTGGGCGGAGGCCCCGGCGGAAGGCTGGTCGGGGGCCCGGCGGAAGACCAGGCGGAGGGCCGCGGGAGACCGCTTTGGAGGGCCCGGCGGGTGTGCGATCCGGGCGGTGGCGCCCCGAGGCGGCCTGCCCTCCCGGTACCGCACGGCACCGCGATCCGGACCTCGCAGCTCCGGATAGCGGACTACGGGTACCGTCCTCGCCATGGGGCAGGAAGCGAAGATCGAAGCCGAGATCACGGTACGCCGGGCGCTGGAGCTGCCCGCGCTGCGCCGCGGCCTGCCGGAGGTGCTGGCCGGCGGGGACCGGCTGGACCGTACGGTCCGCTGGGTGCACGCGGGCGAGGTCCCGCACATCGCCTCGCTGCTCAAGGGCGGCGAGCTGCTGCTGACCACCGGGCTCGGGCTGGGGGCCCGGCCGTCCGAGCAGCGCGCCTTCATCCGTAAGCTCGCGGACCGCGAGATCGCCGCGCTCGTCGTGGAGCTGGGCTCCCGCTTCGCCTCACTGCCCACCGCGCTGGTCGACGCCGCACGGGACTGCGGGCTGCCGCTGATCCAGCTGCATCGCGAGGTCCCGTACGTCACGGTCACCGAGGCGATCCACACCGAGATCATCAACAGTCACTACGCGCTGCTGCGGCGCGCCGACGAGATCCTGCGGCGCTGCACGGACGTGCTGCTGCGCGGCGGTGGCGTCCCGGAAGTGCTCCGGCTGCTGGCCGTCTTCACCGGCAACCCGCTCTGCCTGGAGGCCCCGGACGGCAGCCCGCTCTACGCGGCGGGGCCGGAGGGCGGCGACGACGGTCCCGCGGATGCCGACCCGCTGCTGGCGTGGGAGGGCCTGCGCGACACCGGTCTCCGTGTCGATGTGCCCGGCGGCGGCCACGGCCCCGACGCGGTCCGCGCCCGCCTCGTTCTGCTGCCCGTCAACGCCCCCTTGGCGCCGGTGCACCGGATCGCCGCCGAACGCGCCGCCGATCTGCTCGCCGTCGTCATGCTCCAGTCCCGCCAGGAGGAGGTACTCGCCGCCCGCGGCCGCGGCGACTTCCTCGCCGACCTGGCGGAGGGCCGGATCTCCGCGGCCGAGGCGCCCGCGCAGGCCCGCCTGTTGGGCTTCCGCCCCGGCGCCGAGCCCGTATTCCCGGTGGTGATGCGGCTGCCCGCGGGGCTCCCCTCCCCCGGCAGCTGGGCGCTGCTCGCCCAGGCCCTGCGCGAGGAACTCGCCGCCCCCGGGGTGCCGGTGCTGCTCGGCGTCCGCCCCGTGGAGGGCCGGGTCCCAATGCTGGTGGCACTGCGCACGGGCCAGGACCGCGACGCGCTCGCCGACCGGATCGCCGAGGCCCTGCGCGCCGGGATCGTCCGCGCAGGCCTGGACCGGCCGGCCACGCACCGTCCGGTGGTCGTCGCCGGTACGCCGGGTGACTGGGCGGCGGCGGGCCCCGGTCTGCAGCATGCGGCGGAGGCGGCGGCCGCGGCTCAGGGCCTGCCGGAACAGCCCTGGTACGACGCCCGCCGGCTGGACATCGAGCTGTTGCTGTGGCGGATGCGCGAACACGGCGAGCAGGGCGTGCTCACCGACTTCGTGGAACGCGCCATCGGGCCGCTGCTGGCCCATGACCGTGCCGCCCGCCAGCCGCTGCTGCCGACGCTGGAGGCCTATCTGGCCAGTGCGGGCCGCAAGGCCGAGACCGCCCGCGACCTGAATGTGAACCGGCAGACGCTGTACGACCGGCTGGCCCGTATCGCCCAGTTGCTGGGCACGGACCTGGACGATCCGCAGACCGTCCTGGGCCTGCGGCTGGCCCTGCGCGCCAGACGCCACACGGACAAGCCGTAACGGGCGGCGGCCACCGGGGGCGCCGCGTTATCCCGCGACCGTCTCGGCCGCCGTCCCCATACCGAGCGCGATCAGCACCCCGCCCGTGGTGCGCTCCAGATTGCGGTGCACCCGGGGACGCCGCAGCCGGCGCAGCAGCCGGCCCGCACAGACCACGACCAGCAGCAGCCAGCCCGCGGCGATGACCGCGTCGACGGCCCCGAGCAGCAGCGTCGTGCCGAGTACCGAGTACCCCTCGGGAAGGAACTGCGGCACCACGGCCACGAAAAAGATCCCGACCTTCGGGTTGAGCAGACAGCTCAGCAGCCCCTGCCGGAAGGCGTGCAGGGGCGCGAGCGGCACGGCGGCGCGGCCGTCCGGTGCCGGGACGTCGAAGGGCTCCGGGCCGGCCGCGGCCGTGGGCGTCGTCACCGCGGCGGACCGCCGGTGCTCCCAGAGCGCCTGCCCGCCGAGCACAACCAAGTAGACGGCGCCCACCAGCCGTACGACCGTGAACGCCGCGTCCCAGCGCTGCAGCGCCGCGGCCAGCCCGACCGCGGCGGCCACCGCCCAGGCGAGCGAACCGACGGCGGCGCCGACAGCCGTGGCAGCCCCCGTACGCCGCCCGCCGCGCACGCAGTTGCGCAGCACCAGAAGGGTGTCCGGGCCAGGAGCCATCGTCACCAACAGGGCGAACAACGCAAAGCCGGCTACCGCAGCTGTCACGGCGCTCTCCTCTCGCACCTGCGACCCATGTGGTGGCGGAGGAACACACATGGGTCGTACACGAATCCGGTTCCGGGGAGCCTATCGCCCGGGTCCGCGGCACCGGCCGGACGTCCGGCTCCCTTGCCGGGACGGACGGACCGACGGACCGACGGACCGACAGGCCGACAGGCCGACAGGCCGACGGAAGGTCCGAAGGGCGGAAGGGCGGAAGGGCGGAAGAACGCAAGGGCGGAAGGGATGCCGGGCGGGAGAAGCAGCAGGCGGCAGAAACAGGCGGGCGAGCCCGAACGGCCGGTCCGGCCGGACCGGCCGGAGCAACTGGAGCGGTTGGACCGGCCGTATTGGCCGGACCGGCTCAATGGACTGAAAGGGGTGAATGGGCTGATTGGGCTGAACCTGCCGCCCCGGACCGGCCGTATGGGGTCAGACCGGCTGAATCGGCTGGGTCAACTCGTCGTAGACGCTGAGGACCTGGGTGACGGTGTCGTTCTCACTGGGCCAGCCGGCCGCCTGGGCGCGGCCCGCCACGGCGAGCGCATCCCGCCGCGCCGGGTCGGCGAGGAGGGCAAGAACGGTACGGGCCAGGGCGGCGGCGTCCCCGTAGCGGACCAGTGCCGCGGCCCGGCCGACCAGTTCGCGGGTGCCTCCGGTGTCGGTGGCGACCAGCGGCACCCCGGCGCGCAACGCCTCCTGAGCGATCAGCGAGCGCGCCTCCCACCGGCTGGGCAGCACCACCAGGTCGGCGGCGGCGAGGAGTTCGGGCACGTCGTCGCGGCGCCCGAGCAGCTGGACGGGCAGCTGCTCGACATCGATCCGCCGCTGCAGCGCGGTCCGCTGCTCACCCTCCCCCGCGATGGCGACCAGCGGCTGCGGGTCGAGCGCGCACCAGGCGTGCGCCGCGTCCAGCAGCAGATCATGGCCCTGGTTCGGATCGAGACGGCCCACCGCCAGCAGCAACGGGCGGTCCACGGCGCCCAGTTCGGCGCGCTCCTTGTGGCGCATCCGGTCGTGGTCCTCGCATTCGTCCGGTGTGCCGCCGGACCGGGGGCGCGGAATCGCGACCGGCGCAAGCCGTGCATCGCGGGCGCCCCGCTCGCGCGCCCGGTCCACAAGATCGGAACAGGCTCCGAGGACGACGGCGGCGGCCCGAGCCACCCGCCGCTCCATCAGATGCACCACCCCGGCGCGCGCACCCTCGATGTGCGCCTTGGTGTGCCAGGTGATGACCAGGGGGACCCGCCGACCACCCCGGGGGCCGCGCAGTCCGCGCAACGCCATCGAGGCCCGCAGCCCGGCCCGCAGGCCGTGCGCATGGACAAGGTCGGCGTCCCAGCAAGCGCTGCGTAGCACGGCCACGCTCGCCGGGTCCATCCGCGGAGGGACCTGCACGAACCGCGCGCCCGCCCCGGTGAAGTCGTAGGCCTCCTCGGTCTCCGGCGTGGCACAGACGGTCACCCGCACCCCGCGCGCGACCAGCCCTTCGGCCAGCGAGCGGACGTGCGCCGCGCTGCCGGCGCTGCCGCGTCCGAGCACCTGGACCGTGCGCAGCGGCGACAACCCGTGCGCCGAGGTCGGGGTGCTGATCACGTGAGAGGGCTCCTGGATCGGGGGTGGCGGGAACGTACCGGCGGGTCGGTCCGTTGTGCTGCGGCACGTGCCCGGCGGCCACCTGCCCGCCCTGCCTGCCCGGCGGACGGGCAAGACGCGGCGAGCGCGCCCGGGACTGCGCACCGCGCCCAGGATGCCAGCCCGGCAAGGTCAAATCGCCACCGTCCGGCCGCCGTTCCGGTGGGAAGTCTCACCCCAGCGCCCACCAGATCACCCACATGGGCGACAAACCGCCCGCGCGGGTTAATGGCTCCTATGGGTGACCCCACTCCCCGGAGTGCGCCTTGCGCCGCGCTACGGGGCGCGTGCGCCGCCGTTCGAAGCGCGGCCGGTGTTTGGCCGAATAAGGCGTTGATGCGTGAGGGGAGCTGTCGGGAATGACTGCCCTGTGCGTGCATGGCTGGTGAAGTGCCATGACCGGGATCGCTCGCCCCCTGCGGCGCTCCGGTGGTGGGGGCAGGTCGGTGGGGCGCTCAGGCCCCCCCGCTCCCGTGGGGTGGGCCTGCAAGGCCGGGCCTTGGCAGGCCAGGCTTGCAAGGTCCCGGATTGCCAAGCCCCGGCTTTGCCAAGGGCGGACTTTGGCGAGGCCCGGCCTGCCCGGTGCAGGGCCCACAGTGGACCGGAGCGCTGAGCGGTGGGTGCCGGGCCTGCGGCGCGTACTCAGGGACGGGCTGCGCTCCCCCCAGACGCGCTGCGCTCCCTCATGGGGCGGGGTCCCCCGGACGGGCGGCCTTCGGCCAGGCCTCAGAGCGCTGCGGCCGCCCGGCTGACGCGGTCGCCCGCTGCCGCGGCAGCGATCAGCCCGGCGGCGTGCGCGGCCAGGCCGCGGCGGCCGTTGCCCGTCACGATGGCGAGACCGAGCGCCGCGCCGAGGGCGTGCGCCCCGGCGTCCCCGATCATCGTGCGCTCCCCGAGGTCGTCGCCGAGGACGGCGGCCACGGCCCCCATGGGCGCGGCGGACAGCACGCCCGCCGGACCGCGGCGCAGCAGCCCGGGTGCGCCGATGGCCAGTACGGCGCCGGCCGCCCGGCCCGGCCGGACGTCCAGGAGGTTCACCAGATGGGCCGAGCCCGCGATCACCACGCCCGCCAGCAGTTTGTCGGCCGGGCGCTCCTTGAGGAGGGCACCGGCCGCGAGCCCGGCGGCGCCGATCCCGAGAAGCTTCACGGCCCCGCTGGTGACCTCTCGCTGCCGGAGCGCCGAGAGGTGCGCCCGGAATCCGCGGCGTGGATCACTGGCACCGAACACGTCGTCGTACGCGCCGCAGCCCCCGGCGGCCAGCACCGCCAGCGCCGTGGCGGCCCGGTTCCGGGCGGGCAGCCCCGGTGCCGTGACGGCGGCGAGAGCGGTACCGGTGGCCGTGGCGAGGCCCGCGTGCAGATCCACGATCCGGCCGGCGTAATTCTTCCGCTCCCACAGGACGGCACCGCCCGGCGGCCGCTTCCTGAGCGCCGTGCACGCGGCCCGGGTCGCGCCTGCCGCCCCCAGGAGCGCCGAGATCCGCCCCAGCGCCCTGCTGCCTGCCACCGTCACCATGCCACTCCCCTCGCCCGGCACCCTGCTGTGCTCGACTCCGGTCACCCTAGAGGCGAGCGTCGCCCGGTCACTCGGGAACGACGCCCCCGGCGTCCGGTGGCAGGCGAGAAGACCGATGTGCCCCGGGCAGGCGCCACTTCTTAGCTGCCCGTACGCGCCGTCTCCAGCAGCTCCTCGGCATGCGCGCGGGCCGTTTCGGAATCCTCCTGGCCGGCCAGCATCCGGGAGAGCTCGCGGACCCGCTCCTCGCCTTCCAGGACCGTGACACCGCTCCTGGTGACCGACCCGTCGTTCGTCTTCGCCACCAGCAACTGCCGGTCCGCGAACGCGGCGACCTGCGGGAGGTGCGTAACGACCACGACCTGCGCCGACTTCGCGAGCCTGGCCAGCCGCCTGCCGACCTCGACGGCCGCCTTGCCGCCGACCCCCGCGTCGACCTCGTCGAAGAGGTAGGTCGGGACGGGGTCGGAGCCGGCGAAGACCACCTCCACGGCGAGCATCACCCGGGAGAGCTCGCCTCCGGACGCCCCCTTGGCGATCGGCCGGGGCGGTGCGCCCGGATGCGGGGCCAGGAGAAGTTCGACCTCATCGGCGCCGGCCGGTCCGTAGGCCACCGTGCGGCCGCCGACCTCGATGCCGTCGGCGTCCTCGGCGACCTCGGTCTGACGGATCTCGACGGTTACCCGGGCGTGCGGCATGGCGAGTTCGGCGAGTTCGGCGGTGACCGCGTCGGCGAAACGCTTCGCCGAGGCCGTACGGGCATCGGTCAACGTTTGCGCCAGTTCGCCCAGTTCGGCGCGGAGTGCGTCCCGCTCTGCGGTCAGCTCACCGATCCGGTCGTCGTCGCCGTCCAGTTCGGCGAGCCGGCCGGCGCTCTCCTCGGCCCAGGCCAGCACCGCCGCGATGTCCTGACCGTACTTGCGGGTCAGATGGTTCAGCGCGGCGCGGCGCTCTTCGACCGTGGCCAGCCGCAACGGGTCGGCGTCCAGGCCGTCCGCGTAGCTGGCCAGCTCGCCCGCCACGTCCGCCATCAGGATGCCGATCTCGCCGATCCGCTCGGCGAGCCCGGCGAGCTCCTGGTCATGGCTGCGTACGGCCTCCAGCGCGCGATGTGCGCCGGCGACCAAGGTGGTGGCGTCGACGCCCTCGGGGTCCTCGGGGTTGCCGGCCAGCGCGGCGTGCGCGACGGCCGCGGCGGAGGCCAGCGCCTCGGCGTGACCGAGCCGCTCCGCCTCGGCGGCGAGTTCGGTGTCCTCGCCGGGCTGTGGCTCGGCCGCCGCGATCTCGTCGAGGCCGAAGCGCAGCAGATCGGCTTCCTGTGAGCGTTCGCGGGCCCGCGTCGTCAGCTCGTCCAGCTCGGTGGCGACGGCGCGCAGCCGGCGGTGAGCGGCGGTGTACTTGGCCAGCGGGACCGCGACCGTGTCCCCGGCGTAGCGGTCCAGGGCCTGGCGCTGACGGGCCGGCCGCAGCAGCCCCTGCTGGTCGGTCTGGCCGTGTACGGCGACCAGGTCGTCGGCCAACTCCGCCAGGAGGCCGACCGGTACGGAACGGCCGCCTACATGGGCGCGCGAACGGCCCTCCGCGGAGAGCGTGCGGCTGATCAGCAGCGACCCGTCGTCCAGCTCCGCTCCGGCCTCCTCGGCCCGTACCGCGGCGGGGGTGTGGGGGCCGACGCTGATCCTGCCCTCCACGACCGCCGATTTGGCGCCAATCCGCACCAGGGCGGGGTCGGCGCGCCCGCCGAGCAGCAGGCCGAGGCTGGTGACGACCATGGTCTTGCCCGCGCCCGTCTCCCCGGTCACCGCCGTGAAGCCGGGGGACAGCTCGACAACGGCGTCGTCAATGACACCCAGGGACCGGATCCGCATCTCCTCCAACACGGATACGACCTTACGAGGTCCGGGGGCCGCCCCGCGACGGCCTCCCCTCACTCCGCTGCCCGACCCTGCGGAAAACCGCATCAAAAAACTGAGGGATTCCGCATGGTGCGCGATCACGCTCAGCCGTCACGCTGATCACAGTCCGGAACGAAAGGTGTGCTCATGTCCAGCGGATCGACGTATGCGAGGCGGCACGGTCACCGTCCCGCTTCCCTCAAGACAGCGGTGGCCACGCGGGGTGCGCGAGCGATTGGCGGCGTATCGATGACGCTCCTCATCCCGACCGGCGCGGACAGCCTGCCGTCCGCCGCGGACAGCGTGCCGCCCGCCGCGGGCCGGGCGACGGCGGCCGGCGGCGCCGCGGCGGGCCCGACCGTCACTCGGCTCCGCAACTGGATCCATATGTCGACATTCGCAATGTCGATCATCGCGAATGCCTCGATGAGGGGGCGGGCCGCCGCCCGGCAGCGCCGCGATTCCGCAACGCTCCGCACGCTCGGCACCGGCTGCCGCCGGCCCCGGCGACCACATGGACGCACCCGAGGTCCTGAGGCAGAGAGGCACCGAGGCACGGGCAGGGAGCTCTGCACTCCACGTGGCTCCGCCCCCGCCCGCGCCCGCGCCCGCGCCCGCGCCGAGGGTCTCCTCGCACACGGGCACAGGGCAAAGGGCAACGGTGGCCACGGGCCCCTTCGCCGATGGGCCAGGACAGGATCCCTAGTGCGGCGCCCCCCGCCACCCCGCCACCGGGAGGGCGAACTTGGCGACCAGACGATCCGTGAAGGAGGCATGGTGCAGACGGGCCAGGCGTACGGGTACGGCGCCGCGGCGGACCTCGACGCGGGCACCCGCGGGGAGTTCGACACTGCGGCGGCCGTCGCACCACAGAATGCCGTGCGGGGTCTTGGGCTGGACCTCGACCGCCAGCACGGAACGCGGCGAGGTGACCAGCGGCTTGGCGAACAGGGCGTGGGCGCTGATCGGGACCATCAGCAGGGCCTCGACCTCGGGCCAGACCACCGGCCCGCCGGCCGAGAAGGCGTACGCGGTCGAACCGGTCGGGGTCGCGCAGACCACCCCGTCGCCCCCGAAGCGCGAGACGGGCCGGCCGTCGACCTCGGTCACGACCTCCAGCATCCGCTCCCGTGCGGCCTTCTCCACCGACGCCTCGTTCAGGGCCCAATCGGTGTGTACGACATTGCCGTTGTTGCGGACGAGGACATCGAGCGTCATCCGCTCCTCGACCTCGTAAGCGCGGGTGACGACCCGGTCGACGACCTTGTCGAGGTCATCGCGCTCGGCCTCCGCGAGGAAGCCGACCCGGCCGAGGTTGACGCCGAGCATCGGCACCCCGGACGTCCTGGCGAAGTCCGCGCCGCGCAGCAGCGTGCCGTCCCCGCCCAGGACCACCAGGAGTTCGCAGCCCTCAGCGGCGCACTGCTCGGAATCGACGCGCTGGACCGACGACGGCAGCGGCAGATCCGCCGCCTCCTCCGCCAGCACCCGCACCCCGATGCCGCTGCGCAGCAGCCCCTGGACAACGAGTTCGGCGCTGCGGATGGCCGCGGGACGGCCCGTGTGTGCGAGCAGGAAAACCGTCCGCCCGGCTCCGGTGTTCTCGTGTGCTGCGCTGCCTTCAACTGCCTGAGTAGTGGTCAACGAGGCCCCTCCGCCACTGCACGGTCGACGTCCGCCGGGTCGAGTGCAGGCGCCCCGGCGCGCAGCCACAGAAAGTACTCGACATTCCCGGAAGGTCCAGGCAGTGGGCTCGCAGTTACGCCAAGTACGCCAAATTCCAGTGCGGCGGCCCGGTCGGCGACCGCGCGTACGGCCTCGGCCCGCAGCTCCGCGCTGCGCACCACCCCACCACTGCCCAGCCGCTCCTTGCCGACCTCGAACTGCGGCTTGACCATCAGCACCAGATCCGCGTCGGGCGCCGCACAGCGGGCCAGCGCGGGCAGTACGAGCCCGAGCGGGATGAACGAGAGATCGCCGACGACGAGGTCGACAGGCTCCGAGTCGATCTGTTCCAGCGTCAATTCACGTACGTTGGTGCGGTCCTTCACGGTGACCCGCTCGTCGCTCTGGAGCGACCAGGCGAGCTGTCCGTATCCGACGTCGACGGCGACGACATGACGAGCGCCGGCCCGCAGCAGGACATCGGTGAAGCCACCGGTCGAGGCGCCCGCGTCCAGCGCCCGGCGGCCTTCGATCTTCAGGCCGAGCGGGACGAAGGCGGCGAACGCTCCGGCGAGCTTGTGCCCGCCGCGCGAGACATAGTCGGGATCGCTCTCGTCCTCGCGGACGACCACGGCCGCGCTGGTCTCCACCTGGGTGGCCGGTTTGGTCGCGGTCGCCCCGCCGACGGTCACCCGGCCTGCGGCGATCAGCTGGCTCGCGTGCTCGCGCGAACGGGCCAGCTTGCGGCGCACCAGCTCCGCATCGAGTCGGCGTCGTGCCACTCCTGCCACCTGTGGTTCAGCTCCTGTTGTCGTGCGGCGTCGAGAAAGTCGAAGAAGGCGCGGGCGGCCCGGGGTGCTGGTCGAGACCGGCCAGCACATCGCGCAGCCCACGATGCACATCCTCGTACACCTGGAGGTGTCCGCTCGCGGGGAGGTGGTCGGCGTCGGCGAGGCGCCGCAGCCCGGCATCGACCGCGGCCTCACCGGTCGGTGTCACTCCCACCCCGATCGGCTGCGGCTCGGCGTGCCCCTCCGTTCCGGCTGTGGTGCCCGGCCGGCCCTGGCCGCCCGGTTCAGCGGCACTGTCCGGCCCGACAAGGCCGGACAGCAGGCCTCCCGCGGTGCTCACGGCTCCGCTGCCCTCGCGTTCCCCGGGCTCCGTGGGCTCCGTGGGCTCCCCTGGCGCGGCTTCCGCGGGCGCCTCCGGCTCCGGGCCGGACGTCGGCTCTTCCATGCCCCCGACGCTACCTCGGCGAAGCCGGTCGAGGACGAACGAGCCGTCCCCGACCTGGCGTATCGTCGATCACGATGGCAACCCTCGACCAGTGCCGCGCCGCTCTCGACCGGCTGGCCCAGAACCTGTCCTCTGCCGACGGCAGCGTCCGCCGCGCCGCCACGTTCGACCGCTCACTCAGCTGCCGCATCACGGACCTGGAGGTGACCTTCCTCGGGCGGCTGGCCGACGGCACCATCCAGGATGTGACCAGCGTGCCCGGCCCGCCCCCGCACAAGGCCGAGATCCGGCTGTCCATGGCCGGCGACGACCTGGTGGCCCTGGTGGACGGAGAGCTGAACTTCGCCAAGGCCTGGGGCAGCGGCCGCGTCAAGCTGGAGGCCGGCCTGCGCGACCTGCTGCGCCTCAGGACGCTGCTCTAACAACAGCCCCGCCCGAGGGCGCCCCTATCGGCGCAGCCCCACTCCTCGCACCCTGGGTCGGCCGCAGGACGGCACATCGCGCCCCGTCGGCCGCACCCCCACTCGCCGCACCCTCGTCAGCCGTACCCCGCTCACCGCACCCCGTCTTCCGCAGGCCGGCCCAGTCACGTCCCGTCCGCCGCAGCCCGCCCAGTCACGTCCCGTCGGCCGCACCCCACGCGCCGCGCCCCGCCGACCGCAGCCCCGCTCATCGCCCCGTCTGCCACTTCCCCCCACCACTTCTCCCCCCACCACTTCCCCGCTCCCTCTCCCGCCCTCCCCCACCACTCCCCCTCTCCCCCACACGACTCCCCGCGCTCCCCCGCTCCTACCGGCCGCTTTCTCAGCCCGCCGTCGCAGGTGCCTTCTCCGCCGCCGTCCGGTCGGCTCGGGAGCCGCCGTTGCGGGACTTGCGTGCGGCCGGGACGACCAGCGGGGTACCGGTCTCCGGGTCCTCGATGATCTGGCAGCCGAGCCCGAAGACCTGTTCCACCAGCTCCGCCGTGACGATGTCGGCCGGCGCGCCCTCGGCGACGACCGCACCGTCCTTCATGGCGATGAGGTGCGTCGCGTAACGGGCTGCGTGATTGAGGTCGTGCAGCACCGCGACCAGCGTGCGCCCCTGCTCCTCGTGCAGCTCCGCGCACAGGTCCAGCACCTCGATCTGATGCTGGATGTCCAGATACGTCGTCGGCTCGTCCAGCAGGAACAGCGGGGTCTGCTGGGCGAGCGCCATCGCGATCCACACCCGCTGCCGCTGCCCGCCGGACAGCTCGTCGACATAGCGGTCGGCCAGCTCGCCGACCCCGGTGGCCGCCATCGACTCCTCGACGATCCGCTCGTCCTCGGGCGACCACTGCCGCAGCAGCCCCTGGTGCGGATAGCGGCCGCGTGCCACCAGGTCCGACACGGTGATCCCATCCGGGGCGATCGAGGACTGCGGCAGCAGCCCGAGCGTCCTGGCGACCTTCTTGGCCGGCAGCGAGGAGATCGCCGCGCCGTCCAGCAGCACCGATCCGCTGGCTGGTTTGAGCATCCGCGAGAGCGCGCGCAGCAGCGTGGACTTACCGCAGGCGTTCGGGCCGACGATGACCGTGAAGGAATGGTCGGGGATGGCGACCGAGAGGTTCTCGGCGATGACCCGCTGGTCGTAGGCGAGGGTGACGTTCTCGGCCGTGAGACGGCTCACTTCGGAACTCCTGGGGTTGTCGTGTCACTGCTGTGGTCCGGCCCGGCACCGGCCGCGCCGTCGCCCGTCAGGGGCGGCACCGCCCTCCGGCCCGCACGCGATTCCCGCCCGGTACAGGCCGCGCCGCCCTCCGGCGCCCGTCGCCCGGCCCGGCCGGCCGCTGTCAACAGCCGGCCGCTCATACCCGGCCCGCCTTGCGCTCCGCGGCCAGCAGCCACAGCAGATAGCCGCCGCCGAGGACGCCGGTGAGCACCCCCACCGGCAGCTGGTCGGCGCCGAAGAGCCGCTGTGACGCCCAGTCCGCGGCGACCAGCAGCACGGAGCCCATGAGGGCGGACAGCACCAGATTGGGACCGGGCATGGGGGCGCCTCCCCCGCCCTTGAGCCACCGCGGGAGGGTCAGCCGGCGGGCGACCTGGGGTGCGGTGAGCGCGACGAAGGAGATCGGCCCGGCCGCCGCGGTGGCCGCGGCGACGAGCACCACCGCCGCCAGCAGCACCACGATCCGGACCCGGTCGACCCGTACGCCCAGCGCATACGCGGCGTCATCGCCCATCTCCAGCATCCGCAGCGGCCGCCCGTGGAACAGCAGCAGCGGGACGAGGACGGCGCAGACGGCGGCCAGCGGCTGGACCTGGTCCCAGTCACGGCCGTTGAGGGAACCGGTCATCCAAGTGGTGGCCCGGGTCGCCTCGACGATGTTCGCCTTGGTCATGAGGAAGAGCACCAACGCGTAGAGCATGGCGCTCGCGCCGATGCCGACGAGCACGAAGCGGTAACCGTGGATGCCGCGCTTCCAGGCGAGCAGGAAGATGGCGATACCGGTGCCCACCCCGCCGACCACCGCTCCGGCGGCGACCCCGAAGGCCCCGGCCTGGAAGTAGACGATGGCGACCAGGGCGCCGACGGACGAGCCCTGGGCGAAGCCGAGGACGTCCGGACTGCCCAGCGGGTTGCGGGAGACGGTCTGGAAGACCGCCCCGGAGATCCCGAACGCGGCGCCGACCAACAGCCCCACCAGCACCCGCGGCAGCCGCAGGTCGTGCACGATGTACTGCTGGCCGGCGTCCCCGCCACCGGTCAGGGCGGCGAGCACCTCGGCCGGCGTCATCGGGTAGTCGCCGGAGCCGATCAGGGCGATGGCGGCGGCCAGCGCAACGGCCAGCAGCAGCAGTCCGACCACCGTGGCGCGCACGTCCAGGCGCAGCGAGAGGCCGCTCTTGGTACGCACCGCCCGCACCCGCCGGGCCGCCGCCGGTATGTTCTCGTCCCCGGGCCCCGTGCCCTTGCCGGACTTCACGGTCGCGCTCACAGCTGGGCCATCCTCCGACGTCGTACGAGATAGATGAAGACCGGGCCGCCGAGGACGGCCGTGACGATACCGACCTGCAGCTCACCGGGCCGGGCCACGACCCGGCCGAGGACGTCCGCGCCGAGCAGCAGGACCGGTGAGAGCACCGCGGAGTACGGCAGGATCCAGCGCATGTCGGGCCCGGTGATGGCCCGTACGGCATGCGGAACCATCAGGCCCACATAGACGATCGGGCCGCAGGCGGCGGTCGCCCCCCCGCACAGCAGGGTGACGGCGAGCATCGCCAGCACCCGGGTGCGGGTCAGCCGTGCGCCCAGCGCCCGCGCCTGGTCGTCGCCGAGCGCGATGGCGTTCAGCGGCCGGGCGATCAGCAGCGCGAGGACGCCGCCCACCGCCAGGAACGGCGCGATCCCGGTGACCGTCGGCAGGGTCGCCGAGGCCAGCGAACCCACCGTCCAGAAGCGCATCTTGTCCAGCGCGGCGGTGTCCATCAGATTGACGGCGTTGATGTAACCGACGAGGACGGCGGTCAGCGCGGCGCCGGCCAGGGCGAGCCGTACGGGCGTGGCGCCCCGGGTGCCGCCGAGGACGTACACCGCGACATTGACCACCGCGGCACCGGCGAAGGCGAACCACACATAGCCGGTCAGCGAGGTGATGCCGAAGAAGCTGATGGCGGAGACGACCGCGGCCGAGGCACCGGCGTTGATGCCGAGAACACCCGGGTCCGCCAGGGGATTTCGGGTCAGCGCCTGCATGACCGTGCCGGCCAGGCCGAGCGCGGCGCCGACGATCAGGCCCAGCAGGGTGCGCGGGAAGCGGACATCGCGGATGACCACGTCGGTGTCGGAACCGGAGTAGTGGAACACCCCGTGCCACACCTGGTCGAGGGGGATCTGTTTGGCGCCGACGGCGATACCGAGGACGACGATGACGGCCAGGACGGCCACCGAGACCACCAGCCCCGCGGAGCGCAGGAGAGGGCGCCGCCGGGGCGTCACGGGGTCCGGAGCCGTTGCTGCTTCAGGGGGACTGTCAACCAACACGAAGGTTAGGTTAGCCTATCCTCACATCGGATTTGCAGCCCCTCCCAGAGAGAAGTGCACCCACCATGAGCGCCTCCCCAAACCTCACTCCGTCCCGTCGCGGCATCCTGGCCGCGGGCGGCGCCGTCGGCATCGGCGCCCTGCTGGCCGCATGCGGCGGAGACAAGGGCTCGGGGGGCGCCAACAACGATGCCAAGAACGGCCCTTGGTCCTTCACCGACGACCGTAAGCAGCAGGTCTCCCTCAAGAACGCCCCTCAGCGTATCGTCGCCTTCACCGGCACCGCGGCCGCCCTGCACGACTTCGGGATCGACGACCAGATCGTCGGTGTCTTCGGCCCCACCAAGCTCAAGAACGGCAAGCCCGACCCGCAGGCCGGCGACCTGGATGTCGACAAGGTCACCATCATCGGCAACGCCTACAACCAGTTCAACGTCGAGAAGTACGCGTCCCTGCGCCCCGATCTGCTGGTCACAAACATGTACGAGCCGGGCGCGCTGTGGTTCGTACCGGACGACAGCAAGGACAAGATCACCCCGCTGGCGAAGTCCGTCGCCATCACCTCGGCCCGGGTCCCGCTCCTCAAGATCATCGAGCGCTACGCCGACCTGGCGAAGTCGCTCGGCGCCGACCTCCGGGCCAAGAAGGTCACCGACGCCAAGGCCCGCTTCGAGAAGGCCTCCGCCGCGCTGCGCAAGGCCGCCAAGTCCCACCCGGTCAAGGTGCTCGCCTGCTCCGGCAGCCCGGACCTCTTCTACACATCCAACCCCGGCATCAACGCCGACCTCATGTACTACAAGTCCCTCGGCGTGGATCTGATCGTCCCCGACCACCTGGACAAGGGCGGCTACTTCGAGAGCCTGAGCTGGGAGAACGCCGACAAGTACAAGGCGGATGTGCTCCTGCTGGACAACCGGACCGCCACTCTCCAGCCCAAGGAGCTGGCGGCCAAGCCCTCCTGGGCCAAGCTGCCCGCCGTCAAGGCCGGCCAGATCACCCCGTGGTCGAGCGAACCGCGCTTCTCCTACGCGGGCGCCGCCCCGCTCATCGAGTCGCTCGCCAAGGCCATCGAGGGCGCTAAGAAGGCCAACTGACGTACGGCCGCGGTGGATCGCCGGACACCGGCCGCACACCACACCCCCGGCCACCACGGTCCACCGCGGCACCACCCCCACACCTCCAGACTTCAGCGCCTCAGCACCCCCACACCTCACACCTCAGCACCTCAGCACCCGAGAGCCACCGCTCCACCAGACCGAACAGTCCCCGCACCGTCCCGGGAGGTTCCCCCACATGACCACGACCGCCGCCCCCGCCACCGCACCGTTCCGCTTCTTCGATGTGCACGTCGTACGGGCCCGACGGGTCAGCCCCTCCGTGGTGCGGATCACCTTCGGCGGCGAACGGCTGGCCGAGCTGGCCTCCGGCGGTCGCGACCAGCGCTTCAAGCTCTTTCTCCCGCAGCCCCACCAGGACCGGCCGGTCTTCGACGACACCGGCGACGGCTGGTACACCGCCTGGCGGGCGCAGGACCCGGCCGAGCGGGCGATGATGCGCTCGTACACCATCCGCGAACAGCGCCATGAGCCACGGGAGTTCGATGTCGACTTCGCACTGCACGGTGCCGGGCCGGGGGCCTCTCCCCTGGCGGGCGGACCCGCCTCCCGCTGGGCCGCCCACGCCCGTCCCGGCGACCGGCTGACCGTCCTCGCCCCGGCCGTCGAGGACAACGGCGGTGTCGACTTCCGGCCGCCGGCCGGCACCGACTGGATCCTGATCACCGGCGACGAGACGGCGCTGCCCGCGATCGCCGGCATCCTGTCCTGGCTCTCCCCCGGCACCCGCGCCAAGGTCTGGATCGAGATCGCGCACGAGGACGACCGGCAGCCGCTGCCGTCGTTCGCCGACACCGACATCACCTGGCTCGTCCGGGACGGGGCGACCGCCGCGCGGCGCGAGCCGGTGCTCGACGCCCTGCGCGCCGCCGAACTTCCCGAGGGCACCCCGTACGCCTGGATCGCCGGCGAGTCCGGCACCGTCAAGGCGGTGCGCAGGCACCTCGTCCGCGAGCGCGGTATCGACCGCAGGGCCGTCAAGTTCACCGGCTACTGGCGCCGTGGGGCCTCCGAGGAGGACCTGCTCGCGGAGCTGACGGCCGGCCCGGCGACGCCCGAGGAGGACTGAGCCACCCCGTCGGACACGCCCGGGCGCCGGGCCTCACCTGCCGATCCGCGCCAGCGCCTTCCCCGTGTCCGCCCCGTAACTGCCGTCTCCCGCAGCCGTCCAGGCCGCCGCGCACAGCGCCCGCAGCCCGTCGACCGGCGTGCCCTCGCCCTCCACCAGGAGCGTGTCCCCGGCCGCCTCGGCCCGCCAGCCGCCGCACCGGAATCCGCCGTCGGCCGCGGTCACCTCCGGCTGCGGGGTCAGCAGCCCGCGCAGATCCTCGTCCACGTAGGCGGGGCGGTGCTGCGGCGGGGCGGCCAGCAGCTCGGCCGGTGTGGTGACGCCGGTGAGCACCAGCAGCGAGTCGACCTCGCCGTTGTAGGCCCCCTCGATGTCGGTGTCGAGCCGGTCGCCGATCACCAGCGGCCGCCGCGCACCGGTCCGCAGCACCGTCTCCCGGTGCATCGGCGGCTGCGGTTTGCCCGCCACCTGCGGTGTGCCGCCCGCGGCGATCCGGACCATCTCCACCAACGCCCCGTTGCCGGGGGCGATCCCGCGCTCCTTGGGGATCGTCAGATCCGTGTTGGACGCGAACCAGGGCACCCCGCGCTGCACCGCGTACGCGGCCTCCGCCAGTCGCTCCCAGTCCAGCGAGGGGTCGAAGCCCTGCACCACGGCCACCGGGTCGTCGTCCGCGGAACGGACGGGCTCCAGACCGCGCTCGCGCAGCGCCACCCGCAGCCCCTCGCCACCGATGGCCAGCACCCGTGCGCCCGACGGCACCTGCTCGGAGATCAGCCGCGCCACCGCCTGCGCCGAGGTGATCACATCGTCCGGACCGGTCGGCAGACCAAAACCGGACAGCTGGTCAGCGACGGCCTGCGGGGTCCGGGCGGCGTTGTTGGTCACATAGGCGAGGTGCATGCCGCCCTCCCGCGCGCGCGTCAGCGACTCCACGGCGTGCTCGATGGCCTGTCCGCCGGCGTAGACCACTCCGTCCAGATCCAGCAGCGCGGTGTCATATGCCTCGCTCAGCGCGTGCCGGCACCCGTCCGGCTGCCTGCGAACCTGCTCGTTCATCCCGTCCCGCTCCTCGCTCCACGCGTCGTACCCAGGGATCCGCCGCCCGGCGGGGCGCGCTCACCGCGCCGCCGGGCCCGCCGTTCTCCGCCTCACGCATACCGGCATTTCCAGCCACGCAGGGGCTGTCCCCCGATCTTCCCTCATCTGTCCGGCGGCATAGCATTCTTCAATGACCAGTACCGACGGCCTCCGCCTCCTCCCGTTCCGCGGACTGCGATACGCCCGGGAGCGGGTCAGCAGCCTGACTGCCGTGATGTCTCCGCCGTACGACGTGGTGGTCCGGCCGGACGGCGTGCGCCACTTGGAGACCGCCGATCCGTACAACATCGTGCGGCTGATCCTCCCGCACGCCGCGGACCCCACCACCCGCCACCGCCAGGCCGCCGACACCCTGCACCGCTGGCGCAGCGAGGGCGTGCTGACGCAGGACGCCGAGCCCGCGCTGTACGTCTACGAGCAGCGCGCCGGTGAGGTGCTGCAGCGCGGGCTGATCGGGGCGCTGCGCCTGGACGGTCCGGTGCTGCCGCACGAGGGCGTCATTCCCGAGGTGGTCGAGGACCGGGCCGCCCTGATGCGCGCGGCGGCCGCGAATTTCGAACCGTTGCTGCTCTCCTACCGCGGCGAGGGCACCTCGACCGGCGCCACCGCGGTCATCGAGCGCGTGGTGGAGGGTGAGCCGCTGCTCTCCACCACTACGGAGGACGGCTTCGCGCACCGCCTGTGGGCGGTCACCGACCCCGCCGACCTCACCGCCATCGACGACGACCTCACCCGCCGGCAGGCCCTGATCGCCGACGGCCATCACCGCTGGGCGACCTACCAGCGGCTGTACGAGCAGCAGCCCGGCGCCACCGCCGGCTCCCCCTGGGCCTCCGGTCTGGTGCTGCTGGTGGACACCGCCCGCTATCCGCTCCAGGTCCGCGCGATCCACCGCGTGCTGCCCCATCTGCCGCCCGCCAAGGCGCTGGCGGACCTGGCCGGCGCCTTCCGTGCCCGTGCCCTCCCGGGTGAGCTGTCCGCCGCTATGGAGGCCCTGGAGGAGACGCCCGGCACCGCCTTCGTCCTCGCCGGCGGGCCGGACTCCTTCCACCTCCTGGACCGCCCCGATCCCGGCCTGCTGGACCGTACGATCCGCCGCGACCGGCCCGAGGTCTGGCGGCAGCTGGACGCCACCGTGCTGCACTCCGTCCTGCTGGACGAGGTCTGGCACATCCCTGACCACCCGTCGGACATCGGCTATCTGCATCACACTGGAGCCGCCGTCGAGCAGGCCGCCCGGCACGGCGGCACGGCCGTGCTGATGCGCGCCACCTCCGAGGAGACGGTCCGCCAACTCGCCGAGCACGGTGTGACGATGCCGCGGAAGTCCACCTCCTTCGGCCCCAAGCCCGCCACGGGCCTGGTCCTGCGCACCCTGGACGCCACCGAGGACTGACCTTCCGGCACCAGCGGCCGCCGCCACGGCACCTCCACTCCACTCGGCGACGCAGTTAGGTTAGGCTTACCTCACTACGTCGCCGGGCGGGGTTCTCCCTGCCCCTGCGCACGCCCCGCCCTGCGCAGGACGTGGTCAAGTCCGCACCAGGGAGGACATCTTCATGAGTCTCCTCGCGCATTCTGCCGAGGACCCGGCCGACAACCGGGCGTATCTGCTCACCAACGGAACGGCCCAGCGCTACCACAGCGCGGTCACCGAGAGCGTCAGGCGGATCAGCGCCAAAATCGCCGGCACCGCCCGCCCGTTCACCGGTATCACCGTCGACGGTCTCACCCCCACCGTCTCCGGCGTCGACCTCGACGCACCACTGCACGACGCGACCGCCGCGCTCGACGAGCTCGAAGAGGTCTACCTCCGCGACGCCGTCTACTTCCACCATCCGCGCTACCTCGCGCACCTCAACTGCCCCGTGGTGATCCCCGCCCTCGTCGGCGAGGCCGTGCTCTCCGCCGTCAACTCCTCCCTGGACACCTGGGACCAGAGTGCGGGCGGCACGCTCATCGAGCGCCGGCTGATCGACTGGACGGCCGGCCGGATCGGCCTGGGAGAGGCGGCCGACGGCATCTTCACCAGCGGCGGCAGCCAGTCCAACCTCCAGGCCATGCTGCTCGCCCGCGACGAGGCCTGCCGCCGGGAGCTGTCCCGCGACGGCACCCCCGCCACCCGGCTCACCGACGTACTGCCCCGGCTGCGCATCCTCACCTCCGAATGCAGCCACTTCAGCATCCGCAAGTCGGCCACCCTGCTCGGCATGGGCGCGGAGGCCGTCATCGCCGTCCCCAGCGACGAGAACAAGCGGATGCGCACCGACGAACTGGCCGCCGAACTGGCGCGCTGCCGACGCGACGGCCTGATACCCATGGCCGTCGTCGCCACCGCCGGCACCACCGACTTCGGCTCCATCGACCCGCTCCCCGAGATCGCCGGCCTGTGCGCCGGGTACGGCGCCTGGATGCATGTCGACGCCGCGTACGGCTGCGGCCTGCTGGTCTCCCGCCGCCGCGACCTGCTGTCCGGTATCGAACGCGCCGACTCGGTGACCGTCGACTACCACAAGTCCTTCTTCCAGCCGGTCAGTTCGAGCGCCATCCTGGTCCGCGACCGCGCCACCCTGCGGCATGTCACCTACCACGCGGACTATCTCAACCCCCGCCGCATGGTGGAGCAGCGCATCCCCAACCAGGTCGACAAGTCGATCCAGACCACCCGCCGCTTCGACGCCCTCAAGCTCTGGCTCACCCTGCGCATCATGGGTGCCCAGGCCGTCGGCGAACTCTTCGACGAGGTCGTCGACCGGGCCGCGGACGCCTGGAAACTGCTGCACGACGACCCCCGCTTCGATGTCATCGTCGAGCCCCAGCTGAGCACCCTGGTCTTCCGGTACGTCCCCACCACCGACCAGGACCCCGAGCTCAGCGACCGGGTCAATCTGCACGCCAGGGAAGCCCTGTTCGCCTCCGGCGAGGCGATCGTCGCGAGCACCGTCGTCGACGGCCGCCACTACCTCAAGTTCACCCTGCTCAACCCGGAGACCACGCTCGAGGACATCGCCACCGTCCTCGATCTGATCGCCGAGCACGCCGGCCGCTTCCTCGCCGAGCAGTCCCGGCCGGCACTCAGCGCGCGCTGACCCTCCCCCACCGACCGCCCCCATCGGAGACTCTGTGTCCGCCCCTTACGACTTCATCGCCATCGGCCTCGGCCCGTTCAACCTGGGCCTGGCCTGCCTGACCGAACCGGTCGACGGACTCGACGGCCTGTTCCTGGACAACAAGGCGTCCTTCGACTGGCACCCCGGCATGATGCTGGACAGCAGCCATCTCCAGGTGCCGTTCCTGGCCGACCTGGTCACCCTCGCCGACCCCACCTCCCCCTTCTCGTTCCTGAACTACCTGAAGGAATCGGGACGGCTGTACTCGTTCTACATCCGCGAGAACTTCTATCCGCTGCGCGCCGAGTTCAACGACTACTGCCGCTGGGCGGCCGGCAAACTCGACTCCGTCCGCTTCGCCCACCAGGTCACCACCGTCGAGTACGACGAGCGCGAAGAGCTCTACGTCGTCCACGCCGAGCAGCTGCCCACCGGCGAACGCCACACCTTCCGCGCCCGCCGGCTCGTCCTGGGCACCGGCACCCCGCCGCACATCCCGGAGTCCTGCCGCGGACTGGGCGGTGATCTGCTGCACAACGCCGGCTACCTCGACGCCAAGGCCGCCCTCCAGGCCAAGGACAGCATCACCCTCATCGGCAGCGGCCAGAGCGCGGCCGAGATCTACTTCGACCTGCTCCAGGACATCGACAGCCACGGCTACCACCTGACCTGGGCCACCCGCTCCCCCCGCTTCTTCCCCCTCGAATACACCAAGCTCACGCTGGAGATGACCTCCCCGGAGTACGTGGACTACTTCCACGCCCTCCCGCCGGCCACCCGCGACCACCTCAACGCCACCCAGAAGCACCTCTACAAGGGCATCGACTCCGAGCTGATCAACGACATCTTCGATCTGCTCTACCAGAAGAACCTGGCCGGCCCGGTCCGCACCCGGCTCCTGACCAACACCGCGCTGCAGCAGGCAAGTTACGACGAAACGTCCGGCACCTACACCCTGGGCCTGCGCCAGGAGGAACAGGGCACGGACTTCGCCCTCGACACCCAGGGCCTGATCCTCGCCACCGGCTACCGCTACCGCGTACCGGACTTCCTCTCGCCCGTCCGCGACCGCATCGTCTGGGACGACGCCGGCCGCTACGACGTCGCGCGCAACTACAGCATCGACACCACCGGCCAGGGCATCTTCGTGCAGAACGCCGAGCTGCACACCCATGGCTTTGTCACCCCCGACCTCGGCATGGCCGCCTACCGCAACGCATGCATCATCCGCGAGCTGCTCGGCCGCGAGTACTACCCGGTCGAGAAGACCATCGCCTTCCAGGAGTTCGCCGCCCCGGCCGGCCCGCACCACCCCATGGAGCTGCCGGCATGAGCACCCCCCTCTTCACCCGCACCGACGCCGCGCTCGGGGAGTTCTCGCTCCGCCCGGTCGACCCGTACGGCGACGCCGAACTGCTGCACCGCTGGGTCACCCACCCCAAGGCCGCCTTCTGGCTGATGCAGGACTGCGACCTCGCCGCCGTCGAGAAGGAATTCACGCGGATAGCCGCCGACCCCTTCCACGACGCCTTCCTCGGCCTGCACAACGGCACCCCGGCCTTCCTCGTGGAGCGCTACGACCCCGCCCACCGCGAACTCGTCGGCATCCACGCCGCCGAACCCGGCGACGTCGGTATGCACTTCCTGTCGGCGCCCACCGACACCCCCGTGCACGGCTTCACCCTCGCCGTGATCACCACCGTCATGGAGATGCTCTTCGCCGACCCGGCCACCCACCGCGTCGTCGTCGAGCCCGACGCCCGCAACACCGCCGTCCACGCCCTCAACAAGGCCGTCGGCTTCGAGATCCTGCGCACCGTCTCGCTCCCCTCCAAAGACGCCTACCTCAGCCTCTGCACCCGCGACCAGTTCCTGGCCACCCGAGGAGACCACCGATGACCGCCCCCTCCGACGGCACCCCGCACCTCTCCGCCCGGGACGCCGTCGCCCACCTCACCCCCGGCCTGTGGGCCCGCGCCAACCGGCTGCTGATCCGCAAGGGCCTCGCCGAGTTCGCCCACGAACGGCTGCTCACCCCCAAGCGCCTGCCCCAGGACGGCCACTACGCCGTCCGCAGCGACGACGACGGCACCGAGTACCGCTTCGCCGCCCGCAGACGAGCGCTGGACCACTGGCAGATCGACGCCGACAGCATCACCCGGCACCGCGACCACGGCGAACTCCCCCTGGACGCCCTGGCGTTCTTCATCGAACTCCGTGACTCCCTGGGCCTCGCCGAGGACATCCTCCCGGTCTACCTGGAGGAGATCAGCTCCACCCTCTCCGGCACCGCCTACAAACTCGCCGCCGGCCGGCCCAGTGCCGCCGAGCTCGCGAAGGCGCCCTTCCAGGCCATCGAGACCGGGATGACCGAGGGCCACCCCTGCTTCGTCGCCAACAACGGCCGGCTCGGCTTCGGCATCCACGAGTACCACGCCTACGCCCCGGAGAGCGCGGCCCCACTGCGGCTGATCTGGCTCGCCGCCCGCCGCGACCACGCCACCTTCACCGCGGGCACCGGCCTCGACTACGACACCCTCATCCGCGACGAACTCACCGACGCGACCCGCACCCGCTTCACCGCGACCCTCACCACCCTCGGCCTCGACCCGGCCGACTACTACTTCTTCCCCACCCACCCCTGGCAGTGGTGGAACAAACTCTCCGTCACCTTCGCCGCCGAAGTCGCCCAGCAGCACCTGGTGTGCCTGGGCCCCGGCGACGACGACTACCTGGCCCAGCAGTCCATCCGCACCTTCTTCAACACCACCAGCCCCACGAAGCACTACGTCAAAACGGCGCTCTCGGTCCTCAACATGGGCTTCATGCGCGGCCTGTCCGCGTCCTACATGGAGGCCACCCCGGCCATCAACGACTGGCTCGCCCGCCTGATCGACGCCGACGACACCTTCCGGGCCGCCCGCTTCTCGATCATCCGGGAGCGCGCCGCCATCGGCTACCACCACCGCCAGTACGAGGCCGCCACCGCCAAGGGCTCCCCGTACCGGAAGATGCTCGCCGCACTGTGGCGCGAAAGCCCCGTCCCCACCCTCGAACCGGGCCAGCGCCTGGCCACCATGGCCTCCCTCCTCCACACCGACGACGACGGCGGCTCCCTCGCCGCCGCCCTCATCGAGGAATCCGGCCTGGAACCCGCCGTCTGGCTCCGCCGCTACCTGGACGCCTACCTCACACCGGTACTCCACGCCTTCTACGCCTACGACCTGGTCTTCATGCCACACGGCGAGAACGCCATCCTGGTCATCGAGGACGGCGCCGTGGCCCGCGTGATCTTCAAGGACATCGCCGAGGAGATCGCCGTCATGGACCCGGACGCGATCCTGCCGCCCACCGTCGAACGCATCCGCGCCGACGTCCCCGAGGACAAGAAACTCCTGTCCGTCTTCACCGACGTCTTCGACTGCTTCTTCCGCTTCCTCAGCAGCACCCTCGACGACCACGGCACCCTCGACGACCACGGCACCCTCGACGAGGACACCTTCTGGCGCACGGTCGCCGCCTGCGTCACCGACTACCAGGCGGCCAACCCCCACCTCACCGACAAGTTCGACCGCTACAACCTGTTCACCGACGAGTTCGCGCTCTCCTGCCTCAACCGCCTCCAGCTGCGCAACAACCAGGAGATGGTCAACCTCCAGGACCCCGCGGGCGCCCTCCAGCTCATCGGCACCCTCCGCAACCCCCTCGCCCCCTACGCCCCGGCCTCCTGACCTTCCCCCCACACGCAGAAGGGCGGGACCCCACCACGGGGTCCCGCCCTTCCTCATGCGTCACATCAGCTCACACCGACGACCGGCTCAGTCCTTCGCGGGACCCGCCTCGCCCTGCGCACCGTCGTCCTCGCCACCGTCCAGCTCCTCGCCACCGTCCAGCTCGTCGGCACCGTCCAGCTCGTCGTCGTCTTCCAGCGCGTCGGTGAACTCCACGCCGTCCAGCTCCGCGAGCCGGTCCGAGGCATCCGTCGTGCCCCCCTGGTCGGCCTCCAGCGCCCTGGCGAACCAGTCACGCGCCTCGTCCTCACGCCCGACCGCCAGCAGCGCATCCGCGTACGCGTACCGCAGCCGTGCCGTCCACGGGTGCACCGCACTCGACGCGAGCTCCGGGCTCTGCAGCGTCACCACCGCCGCGTCCGCCTGGCCCATGTCCCGCCGGGCACCCGCCGCGACCAGCCGCATCTCGACCTGTCCGGCCTTGTCGAGCTTCTGCACCTCGGGCTCACCGGCCATGGCCATCGCCTTCTCCGGACGGCCGAGACCACGCTCGCAGTCCGCCATGACCGGCCACAGCTCCACACTGCCGGTCATCCGCCGCGCCGCCCGGAACTCCGCCAGCGCCTCGCTGTACTTGCCGACCGCGTACGCCGCAAAGCCCGCGGCCTCCCGCACCGCCGCGACCCTGGACGCCAGCCGCAGCGCCACCCGCGAGTACCCGTACGCCTGCTCCGGGTCCTCGTCCAGCAGCTTCGCCACCATCACCAGGTTCTTGGCGACATCCTCGGCCAGCGTCTTCGGCAGGCTCAGCAGCTCCTGACGCACATCCTTGTCGATCTCGTCACCGGTGACATCCTCCGGAATCGGCAGCCGCTTGATCGGCTCCCGGTCCCGGTCCCGCCGCTCGTCACGACGGTCATCCCGCCCCCGGCCACCCCCGTACGGCCGGCGCCCGCCACGCTCGTCATCCCGCCGGAACCCACCCCGGTCATCCCGACGCGGCCCCCGGTCGTCCCGCCGGAACCCACCACGGTCGTCCCGCCGATCCCCGCCACGGTCATCGCGCCGGTCACCCCCGCGGTACCCACCACGGTCCCCACCGGAGGGCCGGTCATCACGCCGGTCCCCGCCACGGAATCCCCCGCGGTCACCACCGGACGGCCGGTCATCCCGACGGAACCCAGGACGATCCCCGCCCCGCTCCTCACGCCGGAACCCGCCACCACGCTCATCATCCCGACGCGGCCCACGGTCATCGCGACGGAACCCACCACGGTCATCACGGCGGTCATCACGGCGGTCACCACCGCGGTCGTCCCGACGGTCGCCCCCACGGAACCCACCGCGGTCGCCACCCGACGGCCGGTCATCACGCCGGAACCCACCACGATCGCCACCGGACGGCCGGTCGTCCCTACGGAAACCACCACGGTCGCCACCACGGTCATCCCGCCGGTCCCCGCCACGGAACCCACCACGATCGCCACCCGACGGCCGGTCATCACGCCGGAAACCGCCACGGTCGTCCCGCCGGTCACCGCCGTAGGGACGGTCGTCCCTACGGAACCCGCCACGGTCGCCACCACGGTCATCGCGCCGGTCCCCGCCACGGAATCCACCGCGGTCACCACCGGACGGCCGGTCATCACGCCGGAAACCGCCACGGTCGCCGCCGGAGGGACGGTCGTCACGCCGGAACCCACCACGGTCACCGCCACGGTCATCGCGCCGGTCGCCACCGCGGAATCCACCACGATCGCCACCCGACGGCCGGTCATCACGACGGAACCCACCACGATCGCCGCGGTCACCACCGGAGGGACGGTCATCCCGACGCGGCCCACGGTCGTCCCTACGGAAACCACCGCGGTCACCGCCACGGTCGTCCCGCCGGTCGCCACCGCGGAAGCCACCACGGTCCCCGCCGGACGGCCGGTCGTCCCTACGGTCACCACCACGGTCACCGCCACGGTCATCGCGCCGGTCCCCGCCACGGAAGCCACCGCGGTCGCCACCGGACGGCCGGTCATCACGTCGGTAACCTCCGCGGTTGTCACCGCGGTTGTCACCGCGGTTGTCACCGCGCGGCCCGCGGTCGTCACGCCGGAAACCACCGCGGTCGCCGTCGTCGCGCCGCTGCGGCCGGCGCTCCGAACGATCGTCGGAAGAGTTGGTGGACATCGACGTGACTCCTGTCTTCGGTACTGCATTCATTCTCACGCACCGACCTGTTCGGCGCGCTTCGGAAAAACAAAAAGGACCCTTGGTCCCAGCGTGAACGCTGGGACCAAGGGTCCTGAAAGATTGTTCGGCGGCGTCCTACTCTCCCACAGGGTCCCCCCTGCAGTACCATCGGCGCTGAAAGGCTTAGCTTCCGGGTTCGGAATGTAACCGGGC
>NZ_JBEZHQ010000056.1:0-45087 GCF_040650675.1 Streptomyces sp. NPDC048637 | reverse complement strand
AAGGGTGTGCTCCCTTGCGCTCTGGGGGGCCCCGACGACACCCCGCCCGCGCGCCGGTGCGGGGCCCGGGCCCCCCCCGGCCCCCCGCGCCCCTCGGCGTCCGCGCTCCCGCGGCCGCCGAGGAAGCTTCTTACCGGTCTCAGACGGTCTGGTGGAGCAGTACACCCAGCGCAATCAGCAGGATCATCAGCGTCACCAGCATCGTGGGGCTGAGCTGGGCGAAAATACCGCCCGCTTGCTGCTGAAGCCGTTCTCTGCTTGCCCGGCACACGGGGCAGCGGCCCTCGTTCACAGGGGCCGCGCAGTTGGCGCACACCAGTCGGTCGTACGTCATGCGACCTCCTTCTCCACTGCGCCAACGCACCGGAAGGCGCATTGGTTCCCTCCTCCACTGTGCCAGCTCGCCGCCGGAACGGCGCGCCCCGCGGGATTGTGCGCCTTTTGTCCTGTAGGTGCCGTGAATAAACGGACCAACCCCCCACGGCGATGCGCCGCCGTGGGAGGTTCGCGTATGGTCACGCACACCGACGGGAGCCGCAACTCGGTAACCCGTACCTCTATCCAGGTCGACCGTGGTGCATCAGTGATCCGATTCGACAACGTCTCCAAGACCTACCCGAAGCAGAACCGCCCTGCACTCAGGGACGTCTCCCTTGAGATCGAGCGCGGCGAGTTCGTCTTCCTGGTGGGCTCCTCGGGCTCCGGTAAGTCCACCTTCCTGCGGCTGCTGCTGCGCGAGGAGCGGACCAGCCATGGCCACGTGCACGTTCTGGGCAAGGACCTCGGCAAGCTCTCCAACTGGAAGGTCCCGCAGATGCGGCGCCAGGTGGGCACGGTCTTCCAGGACTTCCGACTGCTCCCCAACAAGACCGTGGGGGAGAACGTCGCCTTCGCCCTGGAGGTCATCGGCAAGCCGCGGGGCCAGATCCGCAAGACGGTTCCCGAGGTCCTCGAACTCGTCGGCCTCGGCGGCAAAGAGGACCGTATGCCGGGTGAACTCTCCGGTGGTGAGCAGCAGCGCGTCGCCATCGCGCGGGCGTTCGTCAACCGCCCGATGCTGCTCATCGCGGACGAGCCCACCGGCAATCTCGACCCGCAGACCTCGGTCGGCATCATGAAGCTGCTGGACCGGATCAACCGGACCGGTACGACGGTGGTCATGGCCACCCACGACCAGCAGATCGTCGACCAGATGCGCAAGCGGGTCATGGAACTCGAAAAGGGCCGGCTCGTACGCGACCAGTCGCGCGGCGTGTACGGCTACCAGCACTAAGCGTGTACGGCCCCCAGTACTGAAAGGACGCCATGCGCGCCCAGTTCGTCCTGTCGGAGATCGGCGTCGGTCTCCGCCGAAACCTCACGATGACTTTCGCCGTCATCGTCTCCGTAGCCCTTTCGCTCGGTCTGTTCGGCGCCTCGCTGCTGATGCGCGACCAGGTGAGCACCATGAAGGGCTACTGGTACGACAAGGTCAACGTCTCCATCTTCTTCTGCAACAAGAACGACGCCGAAAGCAGCGGTGCCAACTGCGCCAAGGGTGCGGCCACCCAGCAGCAGAAGGACGACATCAAGGCCGAGCTGGACCGGCTGCCGATCGTGCAGAACGTGACGTACGAGTCCAGCGACCAGGCCTACAAGCACTACAAGGAGCAGTTCGGTGACACGCCCGTCGCCGGGCTGGTGACGCCCGACCAGCTTCCGGAGTCCTACCGCGTCAAGCTCAAGGACCCGACGAAGTTCACGGTCATCAAGTCGGCGTTCTCCGAGCGGCCAGGCGTCCAGGAGGTGCAGGACCAACGGGGCACCGTTGAGCCGCTGTTCAACCTCCTCAACGGCATGAACATCGCCGCGCTGGTCGTGATGGGGCTGATGCTGGTCGTTGCGCTGATGCTGATCGTCAACACCGTCCGGGTGTCGGCGTTCAGCAGGCGGCGGGAGACCGGGATCATGCGGCTGGTGGGAGCGTCCAGCTTCTACATCCAGATGCCGTTCATCCTGGAAGCGGCCATCGCGGGTCTGCTCGGCGCCGTGTTCGCCTGTGTGCTGATCGTCGGCGGCAAGTACATCCTCGTCAACAACTGGCTGGCGGAGAAGATCCAGGTGATCAACTTCATCGGCTGGGACTCGGTGGTGGCGGTCCTTCCGCTGGTCCTTTTGATCGGGCTGCTGATGCCCGCGCTCGCCGCGTTCTTCGCGTTGCGCAAGTACCTCAAGGTGTGAGCTTTGCCAAGGGGCGCCGTACGGCAACTTGCCGTACGGCGCCCTTTTGTCCCCTAGACTCACCGGCATGTCGGGCCCGTGTTCGTACGACCGGCCCCGCCGCATTCGCCGCGGGGCGGCCCTGACGTTGTTCCTCGTGAGCGTGCTCGCCACCGGCGCGGTGACCGGCACCTGGAGCGATGAGGCGGAGGGCGCCGCGGGGCGCACCGCCCCGGACCGTATGTCCTCCGGAGCGCACACCCGCGAGTCCCTCGCGGACCGCGCCGCCGTCGAGCGGGCCGCTTCCGAAGCCGTCGAGGACGGCAAGTCCGGTGCGCAGGCCGCCGCCGAGGTCGTCAGCCGCAGCGGCGACCGCTGGTCGACGATCTACACACCGGGCCAGTACGAGGACTTCCAGGAGCAGTTGGGCGGCGGCTATGTCGGCGTCGGGCTCTGGGTTCGGCCGGCGGCCGGCGGCCGGATCGCGGTGTCCCGGGTCCAGCCCGGCAGCCCCGCCGCACAGGCCGGTATCGCGGTGGGCGACCGGCTGCGCGCCATCGACGGCCGCACCACCCGCGACGTCCCGGTCACCGATGTCGTCGCCCGGCTGCGCGGTGCCGCCACCGACGGCTCCCGTGGCCCCGCCGCCGCGGCCGGCACCCGCGTGACCCTGGATCTCCAGCGCGGCGACCGCCGCTGGACCGAGACCCTGCACCGCACCCGGCTGAGAGCCCGGAACGTCGTCGTGGACCGGCCGGCCGGCGCCCATGGCCCGACCCGCGTCAAGATCGCCGCGTTCACCAAGGGCACCGGCGACGCGGTCCGCCGTGCGGTGCGCCATGCCTCCCCGGACGACGGCATGCTGCTCGACCTGCGGGGCAACACCGGCGGCCTGGTCACCGAGGCCGTCGCCACCGCTTCCGCCTTCCTGGACGGCGGGCTGGTCGCGACGTACGACGTCCGCGGCCGGCAGCGCGCCCTGTACGCGGAGCGCGGCGGGAATACGCACGTTCCGCTGGTCGTCCTGGTCGACGGGGGCACGATGAGCGCCGCCGAGCTGCTGGCCGGCGCCCTCCAGGACCGCGGCCGGGCGGTCCTGGTGGGCTCCGCGACCTTCGGCAAGGGCGCGGTGCAGATGCCCAGCGAGCTGCCGGGCGGCTCGGTCGCCGAGCTGACCGTCGGCCACTACCGCACCCCCACCGGCCGGACCGTCGACGACAGCGGCCTCACCCCCGACCTGGTCGTGGGGAAGGGCGCCGAGAAACGGGCCCGCACGGTATTGAGTGGCCTCGGGGGCGGGTCTTAGTGCGAAAATGGCCGCACTATGGCTAAGGACAAGGGCAAGGACAAGGATCCCGGGCGCAAGCTCGTGGCGCAGCACAAGAAGGCGCGGCACGACTACCTCATTCTGGACACCTATGAGTGTGGTCTGGTGCTGTCCGGCACCGAGGTGAAGTCGCTGCGGCAGGGCCGGGCGTCGCTGGTGGACGGATTCATCCAGATCGACCGGGGCGAGGCCTGGCTGCACAACGTACACATCCCCGAGTACGCCCAGGGCACCTGGACGAACCACAGCGCGCGACGCAAGCGGAAGCTGCTGATGCACCGCGTGGAGATCGACAAGCTGGAGGCCAAGAGCCAGGAGTCGGGCCACACGATCGTGCCGCTGGCCCTCTACTTCAAGAACGGCCGGGCCAAGGTCGAGATCGCGCTGGCCAAGGGCAAGAAGGAGTACGACAAGCGGCAGACGCTCCGCGAGCAGCAGGACCGCCGTGAGACGGACCGGGCGATCTCGGCTGCCCGCCGGCGGCAGCGGGCCTGATCTGCCCCGACGGGCCCCGTCGGGGCCGGTCCGCGGGGAATACGCTGGCAACGGCAGCCGTTGTTCCCGTACGATGGCTCCACACCCCACGAGGGGTGCAGGCACCACCTTGATAAATCAACATGGGGATGATCGGTTTCGACAGCGGATGTCGAAGCAGGGGAAGCGAGTCGAGGAAGCGGCAATGATCTCGTAAACCATATGTCGCAACCAATAATCGCCAACACCAAGCGCGATTCCTTCGCCCTCGCTGCCTAAGTAGCGACTTGCGAAGTGTCAGCCCGGGGCTGTTCCCGACCCGGATCCTGGCATCGACTAGGGAACTAAACTTCTAGACCCGGTCACGGGGTCCAGAAGGAAATCAAACAGTGACTGAGCCCGTCGGAGACTTGTTCGCGTGATCTCCGGGGCCGAGAAAATCGCAGCGAACTGCACTCGGAGAAGCCCTGATTCCGCACCGTTGGACGCGGGTTCGATTCCCGCCATCTCCACAATTCCCATGTGAGGCCCAGGCCCCGTCTGTCCGAGAGGACAGCGGGGCCTGAGTCGTGTCGGGGTCCTGGTCGTGACGGCAATGGGGGAGTCGATGGAACAGTCGCCGGCCCGGGTGAAGCGGGCGGTCCGGGAGGTTTTCGGGTGAAGATCAGCGAGGTGGGCGACGCCCTCTGGGCGGGGGTCAAGGGCTGGCTTTCCGGCCCGGACCGGCATGCGCAGGCCCGGGCGGCCACGGAGCGGGCGGCGGCCGTGCTGCCGCCCGGGGAGCGGGTCGTCGCCGGCCATCCGGTCGAGGCGGGCGAGCGGCTTCCCGAGCCGCCCCGGCAGTTCCGGCAGGAGGCGTTCCCGGCGCAGCGCACCACCGGTGACCGGCTCGTCGACGGACTGGGGCGGGCCGAGGACGGACTGCACCGCCTCAATCCCGTCAATGCCGTGGTGGACAGGTGGGACGACCGGCACCACCGCGACACCCCTCAGCTGTCGGGCAGCTGGCAGAGCCTGGCCGGGCAGCTGGCGGCCGTGCTGCGGCCGCGCTGTTCGTTCCGGTATCTGTCGGTGCTGCTGGTGACCGACCACCATCTCCATGTGGTGCGGGTGCGACTGGCCGGCAACCGGCGGGAGCCGATGGGCGGTGCGGACGCGGTGGAGTACGCGTGGCGGGTGGAGCGGCGGCAGGTCGCCTGGGTGCGGAACCGTACCGATGTGCGGCACGGCACGCATGAGGTCGGCTTCGTGGACGGTTCCTGGGTGACGTTCGCCTTCACGGTCGGCGGGTACGGCCCGGTCGTGGAGACCTTCCCCCGGCGGTTGCGGTACACGGACCCGATCAGCTGACGGGCGCCGGCGGGCGGTTCGGGCCCCGGCGGGCCGTGCGCAGGGTGACGGTCAGCGCGAGGGCGGCCGCCGCCGCGGGCACTCCGTAGGCCGCGCCCGTCGCGGCCAGGTGGTCGACCGCCCAGCCGCCGCTCGCCGATCCCGCTGCGATACCGCCCAGCAGCGCGGTCACGGCGAGCGTCATGCCCTCGTTCAGCCGGCCGGGCGGCGTCAGCGACTGGACGAGTCCCATGCCGGTGACCATGGCCGGCGCGGTCGCCATACCGGCCAGGAGGAGCGCGACGGCCAGCACTGCCGGGCTCCCCGTCCCGGCCGCGAGCAGCGGAAGCAGCATCAGGGCCGCCATCGCCGAGGTGCAGCAGAGGAAGCGGTGGCCGGCGCTCCCCCATGCTCTTGAAGAGCGGGGAGGGACCTCCCTCGTCGGCCGCAGCAGGCCGTAGAGCAGCCCCGCCGCGCAGGAGCCGGCCGCCTGGAGGGCCAGCATGCCGCCCCCGGCGGAGCGGATGCCCTGGGCGTCGGCGTAGGCGAGGGTGGCCACCTCCAGTGAGCCGAAGATCGCGCCGGTGCAGAGGAAGCTGAGCAGCAGCGGCGGGAGGCCGGGGCGGCGCAGCGGGGAGCGGGCCGGGGGACGGTCCGCGCTGCGGGCGGCGACCGGGGGTTCGGTGCGGCGCTGGGCCGCGAAGAGCAGCACCCCGGTCAGCAGCAGCGCCGCGCCCACCGCCGTGCCCGCCTCCGGGAAGAGGGTGGTGCACAGCAGCGTGGCGAGCACCGGTCCGAGCAGGAAGCACAGCTCGTCCGCGGCCTGTTCGAAGGAGTTGGCGGTGTGCCGGGCGGCCGGATCGTCGCGGAACAGGTGCGCCCAGCGGGCGCGGGACATGCCGCCGGTGTTCGGGGTGGTCGCGGTGGCGGCGTACGAGGCGAAGAGGGTCCAGTCGGGCGCGCCGTAGTGGACGCAGAGCAGGAGTGAGAGCGAGCCGAGGGTGGCGAGCGCGGTGGCGGGGATTGCGGTACGGGCCTGGCCGTACCGGTCGGCCATCCGGGCGGTCCACGGTCCGGCCAGCGCCGTTGCCGCCAGTCCGGTCGCGGTGACCGCCCCGGCCAGCGCATAGGAGCCACGCGAGCCGGCGATCATCAGGACCGCACTGATGCTGAGCATCCCCATGGGCAGCCGGGCCAGCAGATTGGCCGCCGTGAAGGCGCGGGTGCCGGGGACGGCGAAGATCCGCCGGTAGGGGGCGAACGGGCGGAAGCGGGCGCGGCGGCGGCGCGGGGCCGGGCGTACGGGCGCGGGGGGTCCCGCCGGTCGAGCGGAGCCGAGAGTGGGGGAGGCGACCGGCCGGGCGGCGAGGAAGAGGATCATGCTTTCTACGGTCGCCGCCGGGCCCGATGCCCGTCCAACACCTGATCAGCGCCCATTCACGCACATGTGTTGTTGATGCGCGGCAGGTGTCGGCCGGTATCGGCGCTGCCAGGATGGCCCGATGCCGTACGACATCGATCCGCGACTGCTCCGCGCCTTCACCGCCGTCGCCGAGGAGCTGCACTTCACCCGGGCCGCCGCCCGGCTGTACGTCGCCCAGCAGGCGCTGAGCCGCGATATCCGGCGGCTGGAGCGGGAGTTGGACGCCACGCTGTTCGTACGGAGCACCCGCCGGGTCACGCTGACGGCGGACGGGGAGCGGCTGCTGCCGTACGCACAGCGGGTGTTGGCCGCGCAGGACGACCTGGCCGCCGCGTTCCGGGCCGCGCCGGAGCGACCGCTGCTGGTCGATGTGAGTGTCCCGATCGGCACCGCCCACGGGGTGCTGGAGGCGGCCAGGGGCCGGCTGCCGGACAGCTGTGAGCTGGTCGCCCGCTTCCACAGCGGGCTGACGGGCGCGGCGGCCGAGATGGCGGCCGGGCGGCTCGATGTCTCCTTCGGCCGGATCGCGGCGCTGCCGGCCGCCGTACGCGCCGGTCTCGGCCATCAGCCGGTCCGGCTGGAGCCGATGGCGGTCCTGCTGCGCGACGATCATCCGCTGGCCGCACGGCCCGCCGTCCCGCTCGCGGAGCTGGCCGGCGAGACGCTCTACGCGGCCGCCGGCAATCCGCAGACCGTGGAGTGGACGGACCTGGCCGAGCGGCTCTTCGCGGGGCGCGGTATCGCGACGGCCGAGCCGTTCCCGGAGATCGAGGGCTCGCAGGAGTTCGTACGGGTGGTGCGCAAGCGGGGGTGGTCGGTGCTGGCGAGCGTGGAGTTCATGGACGTGCCGGGGATGGTGCTGCGGCCGCTCGTCGACCCCGTACCGCTCTCGCCGGTGTCTCTGGTGTGGCGGCGCGGGCTGCGGCATCCGGGCCTGGACGCGTTGCGGGCCGCGGCGCGGGAACGGGCCGAGCGGCACGCCTGGCTGGCGCTGCCCGGGAGCGCATGGTGGCTCCCGGAGGCGGATGCGCGGGCGATGGGCGTGCACGGGTGACGGGCCGGCGTTGCGCGGCGTACGGCCGAAGTTGGGCGACGTACGGCAGAAGTTGGGTGACGTACGGCCGAAGTCGCGCGGCGTACGGCAGAAAGTAGCCATGCACAGGCAACCGCGGGTGTGTGAAAACCTTTCCTTAACGGCAGGGGATCTTATGGGGAACGAACAGGGAGAGCTGTGCAACGGCGTGCACTTCTTGCGGCGGCGGCCGCGCTGACCTTGACCGTCACGGCGGGCCTGGCCCTGACCGGCTGCGGGTCCCCGCGGATGGCGGCGCTGCACGCCAGCTGCACGACCAAGGGCCTGGGGTGGAAGATCACGGTCCTGAAGAAGAAGCCGCGCTCCCAGCACCGCGAAGCCCGGCTGTCCGTCGTCAACAAGGGTTCGGCCCCGTGTGTGTTCCGCGGCTTCCCGGCTGTCGCGGTGCATCTCGGCAAGGGGCCCCAGGCCGATGCCCAAGGGCATGGCCGGGCCCTGCCGATAGACCTGGGGCGCGGCGCCACGGTCACCACCGGCCTGCGTTACCGGGACTGCCCCAAGGACGCGCTGCTGAGCGAGCCCATAGCCGTCACCAACGACACCGCCGTGGTGTCCGCGCCGCGCGACTCCACGACCGGGCAGGCGGTGGTGGCCCGGGACGAGGCGGGCAAACGCCTGCGGATGAACATCTGCGCGGACACGATATGGATGGGCCCGCCGCGGGAAGCGGCCGAGTAGCCCTGTTTATGGGGCCATTGAGGCACCGGCGGTACGTGCCGCGAACGAGGTGAACGCGGCCCAGGCACCCGGCGGGAAGTCGAGGTGCGGGCCCTGGGGGTCCTTGGAGTCGCGGACATGGACGGTGGCGGGGTGGGCGGCCACCTCGACGCAGCAGCCGCCTTGTTCGCTGCTGTGGCTGGACTTGTGCCAGTTGTAGGCGACTTCTAGGCAGTTGCCGCCTTCGTCGCTGCTGTAACTGGACTTGCGCCATTCGTATGCCACTTCTAGGCAGGCGCCGCCCTCGCTGCCGCTGTAGCTCGACTTGAACCATGTCAGGTGGGTCATCGCTCTCCTACAGCCGATCCAGCAGACCCATGGTCTCTTCGGCATTGAGGGCCTGCATTCGCAGCATTCCATACTTCTGAGCGAGGATGCTGACCTCGTCCGGGTCAGAAATCAGCTCACTACTGCGCTGCGCCTCGGTGTAGGCGAGGTGTTGATGGTCGGGGGTCTCCAGCACCACGAACGGACCGGCGAGACCGGCGTGATGCTCGCGGCTCAGCGGCAGGATCTGCATCGAGACCCCATTGAGATCCGCACAGGTGCGCAGGTGAGAAATCTGATCCCGCATGATCTCCCGACCCCCGAGATTGCTCAGCACGGCGGCCTCGGAGAAGACGAAGCTGGCGATGACGGGCTTGACCTTGTGCAGGATCTGCTGGCGTTCCAGCCGTGCCGCGACCCGCCGTTCCACCGTCTCCTCGTCGAGGTGCGGGATATTGCTGCGGAAGGTGGCGCGGGCGTAGCCCTCGGTCTGGAGCAGGCCGGGGAGGACGCCGTGCTCGTATCCACAGAGCGCGATGGCCTGCTGCTCATAGGCGATGAAGTCCTCCGCCCAGATCGGATACTTGTCCTTCGGCGGCAGCTTCCCCACCCCGGTCGCCAACGCCCCGCCCGTGCGCAGGAGTTGATCGAACTCGGTGGCCAGATGCGGCATCAGGGCCCGCCTGCCCTGTTCGATGGAGGCGATGGTTTCCTCGGAGGCGGTGGTCTGTTCCCCGAGGCCGCGTTGGGTGAGTCCGGCGTTGATGCGGAACATCGCCAGTTGTGCGCCGATGACTTCCATGGCTGCGGAGTGCCGGTTCTTGGGCTTCTTTCGCGGCTGCATGGCCTTCCACTCCCCCTACTTGAGCGCCAGTGACCGTGTGTGCGCCCGTACTCACCAGGAGTACGGGTCCGTCTGGCGCGGCAGCATAGTTACGCAGCGCAACCGCCACGTCGGGAATGCGCAGATTGCACCCGCACGGGAGTCCGGGCCGCCTCACGACCGTCCGCCGCACCCGGTGAGTGCAAGGTTTCGTACGCGTCACCGGGCGGCACGGTATGGAAACCCGCCCTCCCTAGCGTCGGTGTGCAGGACACGACCCCTGGAGGCGCGATGACGGCCGCGGCAGCAGAGACCCGTAGCGACAGCCCTGACGAGACCCCTGCCCGCAGCCGTACCGAGGGCCGGCCGCGGAGGGGCGGCCGGTGGATCGAGCACTGGGACCCGGAGAACGAGGGGTTCTGGCGGGAGAAGGGGGAGCGGATCGCGCGGCGGAACCTGGTGTTCTCCGTGCTCTCCGAGCACATCGGGTTCTCGATCTGGAGCCTGTGGTCGGTGATGGTGCTGTTCATGGGGCCCGAGTACGGGATCGATCCGGCCAGCAAGTTCTTCCTGGTGGCGATGCCGACGGTGGTGGGCGCGGTGCTGCGGGTGCCCTACACCTTCGCGGTGGCGCGGTTCGGCGGGCGCAACTGGACGGTGATCAGCGCCGCGATGCTGCTGGTGCCGACCTCGGTGGCGGCGGTGGTGATGGAGCCGGGCACCTCGTATACGACGTTCATGCTGGTCGCGGCGCTGGCGGGGGTCGGCGGCGGGAACTTCGCCTCGTCGATGACCAACATCAACTCCTTCTATCCGCTGCGGAAGAAGGGGTGGGCGCTGGGGCTGAATGCCGGTGGCGGGAACATC
Source organism: Streptomyces sp. NPDC048637 (assembly GCF_040650675.1). Taxonomy (NCBI): domain Bacteria; kingdom Bacillati; phylum Actinomycetota; class Actinomycetes; order Kitasatosporales; family Streptomycetaceae; genus Streptomyces; species Streptomyces sp. NPDC048637. The sequence continues at coordinate 34,568 of NZ_JBEZHQ010000056.1, read as the reverse complement.
GGGGTGCCGGTGATCCAGCTGCTGGGGCTGCTGGTGATCGGGACCGCGGGGGCCGCGCATCCGCGGATCGTGCTGGCCGTCTATGTGCCGCTGATCGTGCTCGCGGCGGTGCTCGCGGCGCTGTTCATGGACAACCTCGCCCCGGTGACCAACGACACCGGGGCGGCCCTCGACGCCGCCAGGGAGCCGCACACCTGGGTGATGTCGCTGCTGTACATCGGCACCTTCGGGTCGTTCATCGGCTACAGCTTCGCCTTCGGCCTGGTGCTGCAGAACCAGTTCGCGCGCACGCCCCTCCAGGCGGCGTCGCTGACCTTCATCGGGCCGCTGCTGGGGTCGCTGATCCGGCCGGTCGGCGGACGGCTGGCGGACCGGTTCGGCGGCGCCCGGATCACTCTGGGCACCTTCGGGGCGATGGGCCTGGCCACCGGGGTCGTCATCTACGCCTCGGCGGTGCGGTCGCTGCCGGTGTTCCTCGTCGGGTTCATTGCGCTGTTCGTGCTGACGGGGCTCGGCAACGGCTCCACGTACAAGATGATCCCGGGGATCTTCCAGGCCCAGGCGCTGCGGCGGGGGCTGGCGGGGGAGGCGGCCGCGGCCCACGGGCGGCGGCTGTCCGGCGCGGCGATGGGGCTGATCGGGGCGGTGGGCGCGCTCGGCGGGCTGGCCATCAACCTCGCCTTTCGCCAGTCGTTCCTGGTGGCGGGGTCGGGCACGCCGGCCTTTGTGTCGTTCCTCGGCTGCTACGTGGTGTGCGGCGCGGTGACCTGGACCGTATACCTGCGCCCGGCGGCCCGTGCGCGGCGTACGGCGCAGGCGGCGGAAGCGGCACCGGCGGACAAGGGGCGGCGCCCGGTGTACGCCGAGGTGTGAGCGGGGGGAGAGGCGGGCGTGGCGGCCGCCTGCGGGCCGCTGTACCCGCCCCCGCACCCGGCCGGTCGGGCGGGGTGGCGTGCGGAGCGTCGTAACCACGGGGAAATATGGGAGGACCGGGGTTGTCACGTGCCGTTGGCACGCTGGCGACTTGGCACTCCGTGCCGTCCGAGCCGCGGCGGTACGGAAGCACAGGGCACCACACCACTCTGGGCGGAGCGGGACGACCATGCACGAGCAGCAGCAGGAGCACGGTGAGCAGGAGCGGACGGCGCCGGAACCGGGGTCGGGACCGGGGCCGGACTCGGGGCCGGGCTCGGTCCCGGCCGTCCGGCCGCTGGACGGGTTCACCGTCGGGGTGACCGCGGCCCGGCGGGCGGAGGAGCTGGGCGCGCTGTTGGAACGGCGCGGCGCCCAGGTGCTGCATGCGCCTGCCCTGCGCATCGTTCCGCTGCCGGACGACACCGAGCTGCTCGCGGTGACCCGGGATCTGATCGACCACGCGCCCGACATCGTCGTGGCCACCACCGCGATCGGCTTCCGCGGCTGGATCGAGGCCGCGGAGGGCTGGGGCCTGGGCGAGGCGCTGCTGGACCGGCTGACCGGGGTGGAGCTGCTGGCGCGCGGGCCCAAGGTACGGGGCGCCATCCGGGCCGCCGGGCTGACCGAGAAGTGGTCACCGGCCTCCGAGTCGATGGCCGAGGTGCTGGACCGGCTGCTGGCGGAGGGTGTCGCCGGGCGCCGGGTGGCCCTGCAACTGCACGGGGAGCCGCTGCCGGGGTTCGTCGAGGCGCTGCGGGCCGATGGTGCGGAGGTCGTCGGCATCCCGGTGTACCGCTGGATGCCGCCGGAGGACATCGGGCCGGTCGACCGGCTGCTGGACGCGGTGACCGGGCGCGGTCTGGACGCGGTGACCTTCACCAGTGCCCCGGCCGCGGCGTCATTGCTGCGCCGTGCCGGGGAGCGCGGTATCCGTGCGGAGGTGCTGGCGGCGCTGCGGCGGGACGTGCTGACGGTGTGCGTGGGGCCGGTGACCGCGCTGCCGCTGGAGGCGGAGGACGTTCCCACGCTCCAGCCGGAGCGCTTCCGGCTCGGGCCGCTGGTGCAGCTGCTGTGCCGTGAACTCCCGGGACGGGTGCGGGCATTGCCGGTGGCCGGGCGGCGGATGGAGATCCGTGGGCACGCGGTCGTGCTGGACGGCGCGCTGCGGCCGGTGCCGCCGGCCGGGATGGCGCTGCTGCGCGCGCTGGCCCGCCGCCCCGGCTGGGTGGTCTCCCGCGCCGACCTGCTGCGCGCCCTGCCCGGCGCGGGCCGGGACGAGCATGCGGTGGAGACCGCGATGGCCCGGCTGCGGGTGGCGCTGGGCGCCCCCAAGCTGATCCAGACGGTCGTCAAGCGCGGCTACCGGCTGTCGTTGGACCCGCATGCGGACACGGACAAGTACGGCGGGGAGTAGCGGGCCGGGGCGGAGGCGGGGCCGGGGACGGAGGCGGGGACGGTGGCCGGAGACGGGGGCGGGCCGGTGTGCCGAGCTCCCCAAGGGGCGTGCTACTGCGGGTTGTTGACGCGGATCTTGGACTGGCCGTGCTTGCGCTGCTCCCAGTCGTCCATGAAGCGCGCCTCCAGGCCGTGCTTGCGGGCCAGCTGCAGCAGGGTCTCGGTCCGGTAGTAGAAGTCCTCGCGCAGCACCTGGTGTTCGGCGCCCTCGGTGCGGTCGAAGGTGAAGTCGAAGAAGCCGCCGGGGGCCAGAATCCGGCCGACATGGGCGAGGCACTCGTCGATGACGTCGAGCGGTGAGTGCGAGAAGACGCTGTGCGCGTGGACGACGTCGAAGTGGGCGGACGGCAGGAAGTCCAGCTTCAGGTCCTGCGTGATCGTCAGGTGCGGCAGCTTGTCCTGGAGCTCGTAGGTCGTCAGGGTCTGCTTCGCGGAGATCAGGATGTCCGGCGAGATGTCGATGCCGTAGTAGTTGCCGGTGTCCAGGTAGGCGATGAAGCGCCAGCCGGCGCGCAGATTGCCGCAGCCGATGTCCAGCATCCGGTGGCCGGGCTTCAGACCGTGCTCGGACAGGTAGTCGAACTGCATCTCGCCCAGTGCCAGCCAGCGCTCATGGCTGCGGCTGCCGACCGCGGCCTCCGGGTTGCGGCCGGCGTCGGAGGCCATCACCGCCCGGTAGTACGCCACATGGCCGGGGTGCTTGAGGCGCAGCCAGGCGTCGCGGGCGGTGCGCTTGACGTACGGGGCGATCCGGGCCGGATGGCGGAGCGCGTATCCGGCCTTGTGGGTGAGGCTGGCGCGGTTCGTGTGCAGGGACTTGCGCGACATGGAGACCTTCGTCCTGGAGGGGCTGAGGTGCTGAGGCCTGGCCGGTGGATCGGGACACGCCCCCAGCATGCGGCGGACCGGTGCGGGAGGCCTGCGGAGCGCCGCGCCGCGGACTATACATCACGTGTATACGCGTGGTGTCTACTCGCGGTGCCTACTCGCGGTGTCTGTGCGACGCGGGTGTGCGCGTGGATGTGGCGTGGGCGTACGTGTCCACGTGGCGTCCGCGTCCGCTTCCATGTGGTGTGGGCGTCCGCCTCCCCATGGCGTGGATGTGCGCATGCATGTGGCGTGAGTGTCCGCGTCCACGTGGCGTGGGTGCGCGGAGTGGCCGCCTCCGGAGGGTTCCGGCCGGCCCGTGGGCCGGGCACTCTGGGAGCACACACGTTTGGTCCCTAAGGAGTGACAGGCACATGGCGGCGCCTTGCGAGCTGCGGTTCGACTGCGGGCGGGTCTGCCTGGACCTGGCGGCCACCGCCGACGGCGCCGTCGCCGAACGCCTCGCCGGCCCGGACCAGTTGCGGGCCTGGCTGACCGGCGCGGGCCTGGTGCCGCACGGCACCCCGCTGGACGGCGTCGACGGCCGCTGGCTCGGCCGCTTCCGCGCGCTGCGGGAGCTGCTGCTCCGGGTGGTGCACGGCGAGCTGCGGGGCGGAGCGGCCGACGCCGACCTGATCCTGCTCAACTCCGCGGCCGCCGCCGGGCAACCGCCCGCCGCCTGCGCGGTACGGGCCGCCGACGGCACCCTGGTCCGCGCCCTCCCCGGCCCGCCCGAATGCGCCGGACTGCTGGCCGAGGTGGCCCGGGACGCGATCGGGCTGCTCACCGACGGGTCGGCGCGCGCGCAGCTGCGGCAGTGCGAGGGCGAGAGCTGCACCCTGGTCTACCTGGACACCTCGCGGGGCCGGCGCCGTCGTTGGTGCTCCAGCGAAGTGTGCGGCAACCGGGAGCGGGTGGCGCGGCACCGGAGGCGGACGATGGTGCGCCGGGAACAGTCCGGGGGCGCCGCCGCGGGCCCCGTCCACGCCGCGGAAAATTATTCCGCCGGACGCTGAACGCCCCGTCCGTCCCGTCCGTACTCCTCACCGCAAGTCCGATTCATGGCAGGGTCCCCGTCGATCTTGGGCGATCTGGGCTATCGACCCGGGAGTTGGAGTGCGTAAGGATGCCGTCGTGGCAGACAGGACGACACCTGAAGAGGAGCTCATGCGAGCCCTCTACGACGATCATGCGGGCCCGCTTCTCGCCTTCGTCCTGCGATTGGTGGCGGGAGACCGGCATCGCGCGGAGGACGTGGTGCAGGAGACGCTGGTGCGCGCCTGGCGCAACGCCGACCAGTTGCAACGGGCGACCGGCTCGATCCGGCCCTGGTTGGTTACGGTCGCCCGGCGGATCGTGATCGACGGGCACCGCAGCCGAAAGGCCCGGCCCCAAGAGGTCGACGCGACCCCGCTGGAGACCATGCCCGCCGCCGATGTGATCGACCGGGCGCTGCGCCTGATGACGATCTCCGAGGCGCTGAGCGACCTGAGCCAGGCCCACCGAGAGGCCCTCGTGGAGACGTACTTCAAGGAGCGTACGGTCAGCGAGGCAGCGGAGGTGCTGCGCGTGCCGGCCGGAACCGTGCGGTCCCGGGTGTTCTACGCGCTGCGCTCCCTGAAGCTCTCACTCGAGGAACGAGGAGTGACGGAGTGATCCCGCCCACGCAGCCGGACCGGCACAGCGACGTCGGCGCCTATGTGCTGGGCGTCCTGGACGCCGCCGACGCCGAACGGTTCGAGGCGCATCTCGTCGCCTGTGACCGGTGCGCGGCCGAACTTGAGGAGCTGATGGCCCTGACGCCGGTGCTCGCCGAGTTCAAACAGTCCGCCCCCACCCCGCAGACGATCACGGCCGTCCCCGGCCCCCGGGTGCTGGACGGACTGCTCGACGAGGTCCACGCCACCCGCCGCGGGCGCAGCCGGCGCCGGCTGTTCCTGGTCGCCGCGGCCGTGGTGCTGATCGTCGGCGGGCCGCTCGCCGCCTTCTCCCTCAAGGGGGAAGGGGACAAGGCGCCGGCGCCGCCGCTGGCGAACGCCGTCCGGGCCCAGTACGCCGCGGGCGAGAAGGTGACCTCCGTCGACCCGGACACCAAGGTCTCGGCGGGCGTCTCCATGGCCGCCCGGCCCTGGGGCACCCAGGTCGTCCTCGAACTCGCCAACGTCAAGGGGCCGCTGAGCTGCGACCTGGTCGCCGTCGGCAAGGACGGCAAACGGCAGACCGTCACCACCTGGGCGGTCCCCAAGGGCGGCTACGGCATCCCGGGCAGCGCCGCGAAGTGGAACCGCGAGCCCCTCTACGCGACGGGCGGCGCGGCCCTCAACCGCGGCGACATCGACCACTTCGAGATCAGCACGCTGGACGGCAAGCGGCTGGCCACGGTGAAGGCCTGAGAATCCGGGGCGCCCGGACCGGCGCCCCGGCCGGACAGGGTGCGGGGCGCCGGTCAAGGGCCGCCGCGGCTCCGACCGGATCGCCAAGGGTCCGACCGGAGCACCAAGACCCCGACCGGACCGCCAAGGGCCCGACCGGAGCACCAAGGCTCCAACCGGACCGCCAAGAGTCCCGCCCCGACCGCCAAAGGCTCCGACCGGCGAAATCTCCGCCGGCCACACCCGATGTAGCGGTCTGAATCAACATCCGACCAAACTCGCCCGCTTTTGTCCCTTTCACCAGGTGCGCGCGGTGCCTGGTTCGCGTACGGTTGACGGCTGCCCTACGCACAGCAGAAGGGGGCCTGGGTGGCCGCGCACAACGCCACGCACGCACCGGATCACGCTTCGGATTCCGTTCGCGACCGCGAGATCGAGGCCGAGCAGACGCATCTGGACCGTGTCTACCGGCGCCTTGAGGAGAAGATCCACGAGGCAGAGTTCCTGATGGACGACGCCGCCAAGCGCGGCCAGGTCGGCACGCCCGGCGCGCTCGCCGAGCGCGACGCCCAGGTGTTCCAGGCCGGCGTCCATCTCCACCGCCTGAATTCCGAGTACGAGGACTTCCTCTTCGGCCGGATCGACCTGCTCCTCGGCAAGGACGGCAAGAAGGGCCCGGACGGCGCCTTCACCTCCGTCGAACCCGCCGACGGCGCGATCGAGGACGGCCGCGCCACGATCGCCGAGACGCTGCACATCGGGCGTCTCGGCGTGCTCGACGCGGACTACACCCCGCTGGTCATCGACTGGCGGGCACCGGCCGCCGCCCCCTTCTACCGGGCCACTCCGGTCGCCCCGGGCCGGGTCGTCCGCCGGCGGGTGATCCGCTCCAAGGGCCGTAAGGTCCTCGGCGTCGAGGACGACCTGATGCGCCCGGAGATCACCGCGACGCTGGACGGCGAGGAGCTGCCGGCGATCGGTGACGGCGCGCTGATGGCCGCGCTGGGCCGGGCCCGCAGCCACACCATGCGGGACATCGTCGCCTCCATCCAGGCCGAGCAGGACAAGGTGATCCGGGCGCCCGCCGCCTCCGTCACCGAGGTCGAGGGCGGGCCCGGCACGGGCAAGACCGCGGTCGCCCTGCACCGCGCCGCCTACCTCCTCTACCAGGACCGCCGCCGCTACGCGGGCGGCATCCTGATCGTCTCCCCGACCCCGCTGCTGGTCGCGTACACCGAAGGCGTGCTGCCGTCGCTGGGCGAGGAGGGCCAGGTCGCCATCCGGGCGCTCGGCTCGCTCGTGGACGGCGCCGAGGCATCGAGCGGGGGTGGCCCGGAGGGCCTCGATGAGGGGCGGCGGTCGGGTGACGGGGGGGCCTATGACCCGCCGGCGGTGGCCCGTATCAAGGGCGCGTCGCGGATGCAGAAGCTGCTGCGCAAGGCGGCCCGCGGCGCGCTGGAGCTGGCCGCGCCGGGCGCACAGCACACCGGCCGGGAGGCTGCCAAGGCCGCGGCGAACGGGGGAGGGGCCCCGGAGGGGGACGCCCAGCTGTCCCTGGAGGACCTCTTCGCGGCGGCCGGGGACGACACCGACCGGGACGCGGCCGCCAACGGCAGTCGCAGAAGACGCACCAGGGCCCCGCGCCCGGCCCCGCCCGCCGCGGGCCCGCCCGCCCACCTGCGGGTGGTCGCGTTCGGCGGCCGGATCGAGCTGGACGCCGACGAGCTGCGCGCCATCCGGCAGTCCGCGCTCGGCGGCACCGCGCCGGTCAACCTGCTGCGCCCGCGGGCCCGCCGGCTGATCCTGGACGCCCTGTGGAGCAAGTCGGGCGCCGCGCGCCGCTACACGGACCCCGAACTCGCCGCCGAGGCCCGCGAGGGCTTCGACGAGGACATCACCACCGAGCCCGACTTCCAGGAGTTCCTGGACGCCTGGTGGCCCGAGCTGACCCCGCGCGGAGTGCTGGCCGCCATGGCCGACGAGCGCCTGCTCGGCCGCTGGGCGCGCCGCGTCCTCACGTCGCGCGAGGTACGCCAACTGGCCCGCTCGCTGCAGCGGCTGGACAGCTCCGGCCATGGCCCGCTGTCGGTGCACGATGTCGCGCTGCTGGACGAGCTGCAGATGGTCCTCGGCGCCCCGATGCGCCCGGCCCGCCCGCGCGAGGCCGATCCGCTGGACCATCTGACCGGCCTGGAGGAGCTCTCCACCCACGCGGACCGCATGGGCGGCGGCCGCAGCCGGCGCGAACGGCTGGAGGAGGAGCGCACCGACTACGCCCATGTCATCGTCGACGAGGCGCAGGATCTGACGCCCATGCAGTGGCGGATGGTCGGCCGCCGCGGCCGGCACGCGACGTGGACGGTCGTCGGTGACCCCGCGCAGTCCTCCTGGTCCGACCCGGACGAGGCCGCCGTCGCCCGCGACGAGGCGCTCGGCACCCGCCCGCGCCGCCGCTTCACGCTCACCGTGAACTACCGCAACCCCGCGGAGATCGCCGAACTGGCCGCCCGGGTGCTGGCGCTGGCGATGCCCGGTATGGCGTCACCGAAGGCGGTCCGCTCCACGGGCCTGGAGCCCCGCTTCGCGCTCGTCGCGGACGGGGACAGGGACGGGAACGGGGGCAGGGACGGGAACGGGCAGGCCCGGCCCGGTGACGACGCGGCGCTGGCGCAGGCCACGGTGGCCGAGGCGGAGCGGCTGCTGGGCGAGGTGGACGGCACGGTCGGCGTCGTGGTGGCCATGAACCGCCGTGCGCAGGCCCGCCGTTGGCTGGCCCCGCTCGGCGACCGGGTGGTGGCGCTGGGCTCCCTGGAGGCCAAGGGGCTGGAGTACGACGCGACGCTGGTGGTCTCACCGGCCGAGATCGCCGACGAGTCCCCGGCCGGCCTGCGGGTCCTGTACGTGGCGCTGACCCGGGCCACCCAGCAGCTGACCGTGCTGTCGGCCGAACGGGACGAGCCGGACGCGGCAGGCGTACCCGACCTGCTGCGGGACTGAACCGCCCGTCGGCCATGTGCCGACACCCGTACGGCGGCCCGCGCCGGGCGTGCGCGCCGCCGTACGAGGGGTCTTGAAAACAGCGCCCCGGGACGGGATTCGCTTCGGGGGATGGTTTGTTAGCCTGGGTGACGGCACCGGCCCGATCCAAGCCCCCGGGCCCAACCATCGTCGCTACGAGCGACCACTTGCCGCGAGGCGAGCATGGCGGGTCGGTGCCGCTGAATGTGGAAGAGGCCCACGTCACCCCGTGACGTGGGCCTCTTTGCCGTGGTGGCAAAATCTCGTATGGTGGAAGTTGTTTTCCGAGGCAGTCGCCGCCCGCGAACAAAACGTTCGCAATGCCGGGCGGCTACCGCGTACTCCGCGGTAGGTGCGACGATCGGACGGCAATCCAGCGACACGGTGAAAGCAGAGGAAGTCGGCCATGGCAACGGCGCCCAGCGTCTCCTACTCGATGACGGTCCGGCTGGAGGTGCCCGCGAGCGGAACCGCGGTCTCCCAGCTCACCACGGCCGTCGAGTCCCACGGAGGCTCGGTGACCGGCCTCGACGTCACTGCGTCCGGACACGAAAAGCTCCGCATCGACGTCACCATCGCGGCGACCTCCACGGCCCACGCCGACGAGATCGTCCAGCAGCTGCGCACGATCGAGGGCGTCTCGCTCGGCAAGGTCTCCGACCGTACCTTCCTGATGCACCTCGGCGGCAAGATCGAGATGTCGTCGAAGCACCCCATCCGCAACCGTGACGACCTGTCGATGATCTACACCCCGGGCGTCGCCCGCGTGTGCCAGGCCATCGCCGACAACCCCGAGGACGCCCGCCGGCTGACCATCAAACGCAACAGCGTCGCGGTCGTCACCGACGGTTCCGCCGTCCTCGGCCTCGGCAACATCGGCCCCAAGGCCGCACTGCCCGTCATGGAGGGCAAGGCGGCCCTCTTCAAGCGCTTCGCCGGCATCGACGCCTGGCCGCTGTGCCTGGACACCCAGGACACCGACGCCATCGTGGAGATCGTCAAGGCCATCGCCCCCGGCTTCGCGGGCATCAACCTGGAGGACATCTCCGCCCCCCGCTGCTTCGAGATCGAGGCACGGCTGCGCGAGGCCCTGGACATCCCGGTCTTCCACGACGACCAGCACGGCACCGCCATCGTGGTGCTCGCCGCGCTCACCAACGCGCTGCGCGTCGTCGGCAAGAAGACCGAGGACGTCCGGGTCGTGATGTCCGGCGCCGGCGCGGCCGGCACCGCCATCCTCAAGCTGCTGATCGCCGCCGGTGTCCGGCACGCCGTCGTCGCCGACATCCACGGTGTGGTGCACGCGGGCCGTACGGACCTGGTCGAGGCCGACCCGGACTCGCCGCTGCGCTGGATCGCCGACAACACCAACCCCGAGGGCGTCACCGGCACCCTCAAGGAGGCCGTGGTCGGCGCGGACGTCTTCATCGGCGTCTCCGCGCCCAACGTCCTGGACGGCGACGATGTCGCGAGGATGGCCGACGGTGCGATCGTGTTCGCACTCGCCAACCCCGACCCGGAGGTCGACCCGGCCGTTGCCCGGCAGACCGCCGCCGTCGTGGCCACCGGCCGCTCCGATTTCCCGAACCAGATCAACAACGTCCTGGTGTTCCCCGGCGTCTTCCGCGGCCTGCTGGATGCCCACTCCCGTACGGTGAACACGGAGATGATGCTGGCCGCGGCCGGAGCCCTCGCGGACGTCGTCCTGGAGGACGAGGTCAACCCGAACTACATCATCCCCAGCGTCTTCAACGAGAAGGTCGCGGGCGCGGTGGCCGGAGCGGTCCGGGAAGCGGCGAAGAGCGGCGACCCGTCTGTGACGGCTGCCACGACGGTCTGAGTACGGCGCGTCGCTGGACACGCCGTCGTTGGGGCCCCCATAGGGTGGCGGGCAGCAAGCGACCGCCGCCCTGTGGGGCCGGCCCGGAGCGGGAATGATACGGAGCGTCACCACTAACGAGGCAGTGGCGCTTTTCGTGTGACCCTCCTGGGTGCCGGATTGGCTTTACCGCCGCAGGTGGGGGCAGGATGCGTAATCGGGCGCGAGGGTCTGGCACCAGACCCGGGTCCGGGGACTGTCCGAGGACCCTGGCAGCATCGGCTTCGATCTCACGCCTCATTGGCAAGAAGAACACGGGAGTACAAACATGAACCGCAGTGAGCTGGTGGCCGCTCTGGCCGATCGCGCCGAGGTGACCCGCAAGGACGCCGACGCCGTTCTGGCCGCCCTCGCCGAGGTGACCGGCGAGGTCGTCGCCAAGGGCGACGAGAAGGTCACCATCCCCGGCTTCCTGACCTTCGAGCGCACCCACCGTGCCGCTCGCACCGCGCGCAACCCGCAGACCGGCGACCCGATCCAGATCCCGGCCGGCTACAGCGTGAAGGTCTCCGCGGGCTCCAAGCTCAAGGAAGCCGCCAAGGGTAAGTAACACCCTCAGCACGGCATGACAGGGCGGCCATCCCTTCCAGGGGTGGCCGCCCTTTTGTGTTTCTCGGGGGAGTGCGGGAGCCGTGCCGGACGGCCTGAGCCCGCGTTGGCCTTCCGGCGCCCGTGAGGCGGCCTGTGCCGCCCCGGGATCAGCGGCCCGGGCGAACGGAAGTCCGCCGGGTCCGCGTCCGCCGGAGAGGCCGTCAGGGCCGTACGGGGGCCGGGCGCGACGCCCGACCGGGGCCGCACCCCCAACAGGCGGCGGCAGCAGCCGGCTCCCTACGCCCTGCGCCCCCGCCGGCGTTCCTGCCGGCGCCGCTCGCCCGCACCCTCCGGGTCACCGGGCCCCGTCGTCCCGCGCGGCGCACAGCGCATGGTCGGTCAGGTCGGTGATGCCGCGGATCTGGCGCGCGGCGGTGTCGTTGTCCCCGGGCCGGCTGTGTGCGGAGACGGTGACGGTCGTCCGCCCGTCCGGGGTCACGGCGGGCCCCACCACGTAGCCGAACCCGGAGCCGCCGTGCCCCCAGTACCCGCCGCCGCAGGACAGCGGTGTCCAGAGGAGGCCGAGTCCGGCGCGGGTGCCCGGGGGATCGCCGTGGTCGTCGGGGACGTCGACCGTCCGTTGCATCTCGGCGAGCTGCGCGGGGGCAAGCAGCTTCCCGCGCACCAGCGCGCTGAAGAACCTGCCGGTGTCCGCCGCCGTGCTGATCATCGAGCCGTCGGCGTCCCCGTCGAACGGGAGGTACGCGATCGTGGTGTCGGTCATCGGCCCGGCCGGCTCGAACTGCTGGTAGTTGTGGGCGTGAGGGCGCGGCAGGAACGGCCGGTTTCCGGGCGTGCGGGTGTGGGTCAGCCGCAGCGGACGCACAATGCGGTCCCGGACCTCCTGCTCCCAGGAGTGGCCCGTGACCGCCTTGATCACCATGCCGGCGAGGACGTAATTGGTGTTGGAGTACTCCCAGCGGGCACCGGGGTCGAAAGCGGCCGGGTGCCGCAGGGCCAGGGCGACGCGCTGTTCGGGGGTGTGGACGGTCCAGCGGTGGTGGCGGTATCCCGCGGCGCCCGGTTCGGGGACGACGTCCTTGACGTAGTCGGGCACTCCGCTGGTGTGCCGGAGCAGGTGCCGCAGGGTGATCCGGCGCCCGTCGTTCCCGTGGCCGCGGACCACGCCCGGCAGCCATGTGTCCACCGTGTCGGTGAGCGACAGCCGCCCCTCACCGGCGAGCTGGAGCAGCACGGTCGCGACGAACGTCTTCGTGGTGCTGCCGATTCTCATGTACCCGTCAGGGGGCACCGGTTGTCCGGTGCGGAGGTCGCCGACTCCGCTGCGGACGGTGTGTAACCCATCGGGTGATGCCAGCCTGACCGATACGCCGGTGACCCCGGCGTCCCGCAGTGCGTCGGCGTCCTGTTGCAGACGGGAGGTCCGGGCGGCGGCGGCCGTCGCGGTGCCTGCGGGGAGAAGCGTGGTGAGGAGCGCGGCGGCAAGGAAGGCCGCTGTCCGGCGCGCCCTCCGGTGTGGGGTGATCGACATGCGGCAACCGTAGGAGCGGGCAGGTACGGCGACCATCCGGCCTGCCCCAGTTTCTGCGGTCGGGTTCTCCACCGTCCCGTGCCCGTACGCCCGTTGTCTGCACACGGCCTGGGGTGTGCGCGGAGCGGGCCGCCGGCCCGGAGCCGGAAGCCCGCCCCGCCCGCGCTCAGTTGGGCAGTGCGCCGTTCGGCAGCTCGACGTCGGCGCCGAGTTCCACGAGCTTCTCCATGAAGTTCTCGTAGCCGCGGTTGATCAGGTCGATGCCGTGCACCCGGGAGGTGCCCTGCGCCGCCAGTGCCGCGATCAGATACGAGAAGCCGCCGCGCAGGTCGGGGATGACCAGGTCGGAGCCCTGCAGCTTGGTGGGCCCGGAGACGACCGCGGAGTGCAGGAAGTTGCGCTGGCCGAAGCGGCAGGCGGAACCGCCCAGGCACTCGCGGTAGAGCTGGATGTGCGCGCCCATCTGGTTGAGCGCGGAGGTGAAGCCGAGCCGGGACTCGTAGACCGTCTCGTGCACGATCGACAGGCCCGACGCCTGGGTCAGCGCGACGACCAGCGGCTGCTGCCAGTCGGTCTGGAAGCCGGGGTGGACGTCGGTCTCCAGGGCGATGGCGTTGAGCAGGCCGCCCGGGTGCCAGAAGCGGATGCCCTCGTCCTCGATCTCGAAGGCGCCGCCGACCTTGCGGAAGGTGTTGAGGAAGGTCATCATCGACCGCTGCTGCGCGCCGCGGACATAGATGTTGCCCTCGGTGGCCAGCGCCGCGGACGCCCAGGAGGCCGCCTCCAGGCGGTCCGGGAGGGCGCGGTGGTTGTAGCCGTCGAGTGTGTCGACACCCGTGATCCGGATCGTCCGGTCGGTGTCCATGGAGATGATCGCGCCCATCTTCTGCAGTACGCAGATGAGGTCCTCGATCTCCGGTTCCACGGCGGCGTTCGACAGCTCGGTGACGCCCTCGGCCAGCACGGCGGTCAGCAGCACCTGCTCGGTCGAGCCGACCGACGGGTAGGGCAGCCGGATCTTGGTGCCGCGCAGCCGCTGCGGGGCTTCCAGGTACTGCCCGTCGTCGCGCTTCTCGATCGTCGCGCCGAACTGGCGCAGCACGTCGAAGTGGAAGTCCACGGGCCGGCCGCCGATGTCGCAGCCGCCCAGGCCGGGGATGAAGGCGTGGCCGAGGCGGTGCAGCAGCGGGCCGCAGAACAGGATCGGGATCCGGGAGGAGCCCGCGTGCGCATCGATGTCCGCGACGTTGGCGCTCTCCACGTGCGACGGGTCGAGGATCAGCTCGCCCGGCTCGTCACCGGGGCGCACCGTGACGCCGTGCAGCTGCAGCAGCCCGCGCACCACGCGTACGTCGCGGATGTCGGGCACGTTGCGCAGTCGGCTGGGGCCGCTCCCGAGGAGGGCGGCGACCATGGCCTTGGGCACAAGGTTCTTCGCGCCGCGAACCCGGATCTCGCCCTCGAGCGGGGTGCCGCCGTGGACAAGCAGTACGTCGTCAGTAGAGACGGTCATGGATCTCGCGTTCCTGGAGACGGGCAGGGGCCAAGCAGAAATGGTAAGGGCGGCGGGGGGTGGGTCCGTAGGCCCGTGCACGCTTTGAACGTGTAATGGCTTTGTCACAACACGCTCCGCTACGATCCGCCTTTGATCTGTAATCGCCTTTTGGGGTAATTGACGGGGAACGTCGTTAATTGGCTGTCCGGTGCCGATGGTGTGCGCCGGTGCTGCCGCCGTACGCCCTGCCCTGCTCTCGCGCGGGTCCGGGCGTTGACTCCCCGCTCCGGGCAGAAGTGCGGGATCATGTGGCCATGACCGAGGTGTCCTCGCTCACAGGCCGGCTTCTTGTCGCGACCCCCGCGCTCGCCGATCCGAACTTCGACCGCGCGGTGGTGCTGCTCCTCGACCACGACGAGGAGGGCTCCCTCGGCGTGGTCCTGAACCGTCCCACCCCGGTCGGCGTCGCGGACATCCTCGCGCCCTGGGCCGCGCTGGCCGGTGAGCCAGGGGTGGTCTTCCAGGGCGGTCCGGTGTCGCTGGACTCGGCGCTCGGGGTGGCGGTGGTGCCGGGCGGCCTGTCCGGTGAGGGCGGTATCCCGTCGGTGGACGGCGGCGTCCGCCCCCATGACGACGGCGCGGAGATGGCCGGTGCACCGGCCGCGGACCGGGCGGGCGTGCAGTCGGGTGACGAGCCGCTGGGCTGGCGCAGGGTGCACGGTGCGATCGGCCTGGTCGATCTGGAGGCCCCGCCGGAGCTGCTCGCGGCGGTGCTCGGCAGTCTGCGGATCTTCGCCGGGTATGCGGGCTGGGGGCCGGGTCAGTTGGAGGACGAACTGGTCGAGGGCGCCTGGTACGTGGTCGAGTCCGAGCCCGGCGATGTCTCCTCGCCCGATCCGGAGCAGCTGTGGCGCGCGGTGCTGCGCCGGCAGCGCAATGAGCTGGCGATGGTGGCCACCTATCCGGATGATCCGTCGCTGAACTGAACTCGTCGGGCGCTGCGCGCGCGGCCGGTGCCGGGGCGAGACGGCGGGGGCGAGGCGGCGGGGGCGCCACCGCCCCGTTTTTGTTGACGACTTGATTATTGTGACGGCTTCGGCATGGGGAATTGTCAGTCCCCGTCGCTAGGGTGCGGGATGACAGGGGACGGTGCGCGGCCGCGTCGGCGGGGCCGTGCTGGACAAACGGGGAGAGGCCATGCACAGGCCGAGCGTGCCCGAGGATCTGGACCACCCGGAGCGCCTGTGGGCGCGCGCCGCGACGCTGGCGGTAGTGGCGGCCGCCGTGGACGACGGGGACGAATTCTCCTGGAGCGACCAGGGGTTGCAGTGCTGGAACGTCGGCGGAAGCTACTGGTGGCGGCTGAAGATGTTCCAGGACGGCCGGGCCCTGCTGTGCGGCCAGGACTCCGACGGCAGTCACACGCACAGCGGAGGCCGGCAGATCGACTTTCTGGACGGCGGCCCCGAGTGGCTGCCCTGGGAGGAGCTGCGGGAGGACGCCGACGGCAATCTCTTCGGCTTCGTCTACTGGTGGCAGGACGGCGCCTGGGCCCGCGCGCCGTATCCCGAGAAGATGCCGGACGACGGCCTGGAGACGGCCATGAGCTGGGTCGCGCCCGGCGACGACGCGATCCGCGAGATCGCCGAGGACCTCGTGGCCCGCACGGAGACCGAGGTCGACGCGAGGGCGGCGGTGCGCGCCTTCCTCGCCGCCGCCGAGGCCCGCACGGTCTGCGCCCAGGACATCACCACCCTGCTCGACACGGTCTGCGGCCAGGACGCCTGGTACGAGGTCCGGCCGGACGCCGCGCTGGCGTTCGCCACCGAGCTGGGGCTGACGGCCGGGGACCGGGGCGGGATGGCGGTGGCTTCCTAGGAGCCGCAGGGGGAGGGGCTGGTCACCGTCCCCTCCCGGGCGCGTCCGGGGTGCTCGGGGCGAAGAAGCGCTCGGCCCGCCATCTGGGCAGCGCGGCCGGCTCCGCGCTCGGCGGGCCGGCGCTCGGGGTGGGGCTGGCGCTCGGGGCGGGGCTGGCGCCGTACGCGCTGCCCTGGGTGGCCGCCGGGGTGGCGGCGGCGGGTCTGGCGCTCCACCTGGCGGCGGGCCGAGGCTCCCGGGTTGCGGCGCGCGTGAGTACCCTTGGCTTTTATGAGCACTGTTGAGCCCGAGCGCGGGGCAGGTACGGGGACCCTCGTAGAGCCGACACCGCAGGTGTCGCACGGCGACGGCGACCACGAGCGCTTCGCCCACTATGTCCAGAAAGACAAGATCATGGCGAGCGCGCTCGACGGCACCCCCGTCGTGGCGCTGTGCGGCAAGGTCTGGGTCCCGGGTCGTGACCCGAAGAAGTACCCGGTCTGCCCCATGTGCAAGGAGATCTTCGAGTCCATGGGCGCCGGTGGCGACAAGGACAAGGGCGGCAAGGACGGCGGCAAGAAGTAACCGCCGCGGGCCGGCCCGACCGGCCGGCCCCGCCCGTTCCGTCAGCGCATGAGCACGGCCGCACGAGTCCAGCCGCACGAGCACAACAGAGCCGAAGAGTCGGAGAGCCGAAGAGTCGCCGGACACAGCCGTCGTCCTGCGGTGACGGCGCCCCGCCTCGGGTACGGGCCCGGGTCCCGCGTGGACCGGGCCCGTCCGCGTGCCCGGCCGGACTCCTGGGCGGAACCGTGGCCTGGCCGGGCTCCTGGGCGGAACCGTGGCCTGGCCGGGCTCCTGGGCGGAACCGCGGCACAGTCGGGCTCCTGGGTGGAACCTCGCCACGGTCGGGATGCTGGGCGGACCGCGGCGCGGTCGGCAGCCGCTTCCTGGACCGGAAGCACGGCCGATGTCCCGGCGCCCGGGGCGCACAACCACCTGCGATCTTCCCGGAGTTGCGCAGCCCGCGTCCCCGCCGCCACCTCCGTGCGCCGGTCACCTCCGCTCCGCCATCACGGCGCTCCCGCGTGCCACGTCCCCCTCACCGGCCCCACCCGGCACTCCACCCCGCCCGGCGCGGCCGGTCTTCCGCACGCCGGACGGGGCGAACGGCGCGGGGAACATGGCAGCATCGCCCGTGACGACCACCCCCGCGCTGGTCTTCGCTTCTGCGCACCCGTATCTGCCTACTCGTATCCGCCCACTCGTATCTGCGCACCCGTATCTGCGCACTCGTACAGGCCGGACCGGTCCTGGGCCGTCCGCCGCGGTGAAGGACGGACGGCATGCCGGAGACGGACAGCACCCCCACGGCACCCGGCGGCGGTCTGGTCCCCGCGCCGCTGAGCATCGACGGGCCCTACCGCAGCGCCGTCCGCCTGGACGAGGACACGGCGTTGGCGGCCGGGCCCGGCACCGAGGACACTGCGCGCTGGCTGCGCGCCACCCTGGGCGAGGCCTTCGGCCTGCCGCTGCCGCCCGGCTCCGGCAAGTCGGCGGACACCCTCGCCCTCGCCCTCGACCCGGCCCTCCCCGAGGAGGGCTACCGGCTGGCGGCCGACGCCCGTTGGGGCGTACGGATCACCGGCGGCAGCCCAGCCGGCGTCTTCTGGGGAGCGCAGACGCTGCGGCAGCTCCTCGGCCCGCACGCCTTCCGCCGGGCGCCGCTCGCACCGGGGTGCGCGGCCGTCCTGCCGCAGCAGACGATCGAGGACCGCCCCCGCTTCGCCTGGCGCGGCATGCTGCTCGACGTCGCCCGGCACTTCCTGCCCAAGGACGGGGCGCTGCGCTGTCTCGATCTGCTCGCCGCCCACAAGCTCAATGTCCTGCACCTCCACCTCACCGACGACCAGGGCTGGCGGATCGAGATCCTGCGCCACCCGAAGCTGACCGAGATCGGTGCCTGGCGGGAGCGCACCAAACTCGGGCACCGGGCCTCCCCGTTGTGGGACGAGCGCCCGCACGGCGGCTACTACACCCAGGACGACATCCGCGAGATCGTCGCCTACGCCGCCCAGCGGCATATCACCGTCGTCCCCGAGATCGACATCCCCGGACACTCGCAAGCCGCCATCGCCGCGTACCCCGAACTCGGCAACACCGACGTCATCGACACCACCTCCCTGAAGGTCTGGGACACCTGGGGCGTCAACCCCAACGTACTGGCCCCCACCGACAACACCCTGCGGTTCTACGAGGACGTCCTCGAGGAGGTCCTCGGCCTCTTCCCCTCGCCGTTCGTGCACATCGGCGGCGACGAGTGCCCCAAGGACCAGTGGCGGGCGTCCGCCACCGCCCAGGCGCGGATCGCCGAGCTGTCACTGGCCGGCGAGGACGAGCTGCAGAGCTGGTTCATCCGGCACTTCGACCGCTGGCTCGCCGACCGCGGCCGGCGGCTGATCGGCTGGGACGATGTCCTGGCAGGGGGACCGGCCGAGGGCTCCCGCCCGCCGCCCGCCATCCCCCTGCCCGACGCGCAGCGCGCGGCCCCTTTCGCGGTCTCCTCCTGGCGTGGCTACGCGGGCGGTGTCGCAGCCGCGAAATCCGGCCATGACGTCGTCATGTGCCCCGAACAGCAGGTGTATTTGGATCACCGTCAGGACCCCTCCCCGGACGAGCCGGTGCCGATCGGCTTTGTACGGACCCTGGAGGACGTCTACCGCTTCGAGCCGGTCCCGCCGGAGCTCACGGCCGGTCAGGCCGCGCACGTCCTGGGCACCCAGGCCAACGTCTGGACCGAGGTCATGGACAGTCAGCAGCGCCTCGACTACCAGGTCTTTCCACGGCTGGCCGCCTTCGCCGAGGTCGCCTGGTCGCAGCTGCCCGCCCCGGCCGACCGCGACTACCAGGATTTCACCCGGCGAATGGCTGCCCACTACACCCGCCTCGACGCCCTCGGCGTCGGCTACCGCCCGCCCGGCGGCCCCCTCCCCTGGCAGAAACGCCCCGGAGTGCTCGGACGCCCGATCGACGGGGCGCCCCCAAACGTGTGAGCCCTGGTGCAAGGAGGGCGCTCGTGCGGCCGGTCCCTGGGACGGTGGTGCGGTACGGCGGTTCCCCCCGCTCCGCCGCACCGGCCGCCGCCGCAACGACGGTGAGCGCCCGCCGGACGCACCCGCGGGACGCCTCCGCCGGACGCACCGCACCGCAGTTCCGGACCGCTGCGGCGGACGAAACCGGACCAGCAGCCTGTTCGGGGACGGATCGTCGCTTCGTGGACCCTCGCGCCGAGGGCCCGGGAAGATGTGCCAGAGTTGCCACGTCCGGGCTGCGAGCACGTACCGTACGGCGGAGCGGAACTGCCGGGACACCGGGGAAGGGGCAGCTGGCTTGACCACGCACGCACCGCACGCGTCGCACACGGTGACGTTGCCGGCCTCGCTCGACGAGGCGGTGGCGGCGCTCACGGCCATGCCTGCCGCCGTGCCCGTCGCGGGCGGCACCGATCTCATGGCGGCGGTCAATGCCGGACTCCTCAGACCCGCAGCCCTGGTGGGCCTCGGCCGTATCAGCGAGATCCGCGGCTGGCAGTACCTGGACGGCCATGCGCTGCTCGGCGCCGGCCTCACCCTCGCCCGTATGGGACGCCCCGACTTCGCCGCCCTGATCCCGGGCCTCGCCGCCGCCGCCCGCGCGGCCGGCCCGCCGCAGGTCCGTAACGCCGGCACCCTCGGCGGCAACATCGTGACCTCCGCACCCACGGGCGACACCCTCCCGGTGCTCGCCGCCCTCGAAGCCACGGTGATCATCGCCGGCCCCGGGGGCGGCCGCCGCGAGATCCCGGTCAGCCACCTCCTGGCCGGCCGGGAGATGCTGGGCCCCGGCGAACTCGTCGGCTTCGTACGGGTGCCGCTGCTGCATGCCCCGCAGACCTTCCTGAAGGCGACCGGCCGTACCGGCCCCGGCCGCGCCACCGCCTCGGTGGCGCTCGTCCTGGACCCGGCCAGGCGTGGTGTGCGCTGCGCGGTGGGCGCCGTCGCTGCCATGCCGCTGCGCCCCCTGGAGGCCGAGCAGTGGGTGGCCTCGCTCATCGACTGGGACGGCGAACGCGGCCTGGTGCCCGAGGCCCTGACGGCCTTCGGTGACTATGTCGCCGCCGCCTGCATCCCGGACCCGGCACCGCCCGAGGACGGCTCGGAACCGGCAACCCTGCCGCCTGCCGCACTGCACCTGCGCCGTACGGTGGCAGCGTTGGCCCGCCGCGCACTTGGGAGGGCGCTCTCATGAGCGACGCAGACAACCGCCATCCGTACCAGCCGCACCCCGATCAGGGCTGGCAGCCGCTGCCCCAGGGCGGCGAGTACGAGTCGGAGGCGACGGCCTTCGTGCAGCTCCCGGAGGGCTTCACCACCGGGGTCTACGGCGGCGGATCGCCCCGGTACAACACCCCGGGCCCCGAGCCGCTCGCCGCGCCCGGCCATGGCTACACCCCGCCGGCCTCCTTCAGTTCGCACCCCGCCGCCCCGCCGGTCGCGGACGCGGGCGCCGACCCGTCGTCCACCGGCCAGTGGACGATGCCGTTCGCCGACCCCTCGGCCGGTTACGCGGACCCGACCGCCGGATACCCGGCGCATACGGAGCACGCGCCCCACCACGACCCCTCGGCGGGCTACCGGGGCGGCGCGCCCGAGGCGGCCCAGCCGTGGGGCGGCGACTCCGTGGAGTGGCCCGTGGCGGGCAGCCCGGAAGCGGGTGGCACCGGCACCTGGTCGGTCCCCGCGGCGCCGGACGACGGCCTGGAGGAATCCGGCGAGTATCTGGTCGGCGACGACGGCCTGACGGGGCATACGGGATTTACGGGCGGCCACCCGGGCCTCCCCGGTCATTCGGGCCATCCAGGCCATCCAGGGCATCAGGTGCATGGTGTCGCCGACGGTTACCACGGCGCCGGTTACCCGGACGCCGGTGCGTACGGCGACGCCGGGAGCGCGGCGGACACCGGCGAGGCCGCCCGGACCGGGCACTGGAACTTCACCGCCGGGCTGAGCGCCACGAGCGCGCCGGAGACGCACCCGGCGGAGCCGCAGCAGGCCGGGCACGGCGGAGCGGGCCACGACCCCTTCGGCGGCCCTGCGGGCGACCCGTACGCGCACGAGAGCGGTCTCCGGGGCCACGGCGCCGAGCCGGGCGGCGAACTGCCCGGAGACGGCCGTCCGCCGGCCGACGACCCGTACGCCACGGACGCGGCCGCCGGCCGGAACGCCGCGGCAGGCGACGCGACCGGCCACTGGTCGCTGCCGGCCGATGCGCTCGCCCAGTGGCCGCCGGCCGCGGAGACGGCGCCGCCCCCGCACGACGGGACGCCGCACCAGCAGGAGGCGGCGGACCGTCCCGATGCGGCGGCGGACGCGCCCGGCGCGGGCGGCTGGACGCTCCCGGCGGCCGACGGCGAACAGCAGGAGCACTCCGGCGAGTTCGCGATCACCGACGCGGCCGGGCCCCTGGCGCCCGCCTCGCCCGCCGTGCCGGAGGCCGACGGAGTGGCGGACGCTCCCATGGAGCCCGTAGAGCCCGTAGAGCCCGTGGAGCCCATGGAGCCCGGTGCGCACACCGAGCCTGCGGACCTCACCGAACCTGCCGCCCCCGTGGTGGCCCCTGGCGAGGGCGCCGAGCCGCGCGACGCCGCCGACACTGCCGGTTCCCCCGGCAACGCCGAGCACTCCGGCGACGCCGCCCCCGACCCCGCCGCTGCCGGGGAACCCACGGGGACCGGGGAACCCACGGATACCGGGGAACCCACGGGTGCTGACGCGGGCGCCGACGCGGGTGCCGAGGAGCCCACCGGCCTCGTCGACGGGCTCGCCGCCGCCGCGCACGTCTCCGACCTCGCGGCCGATCCGGGCTTCGACGACCATGACGAACACCCCGCCGCCTCCTACGTCCTGCGGGTGAACGGCATCGACCGGCCGGTCACCGACGCCTGGATCGGCGAATCCCTGCTCTATGTGCTGCGCGAGCGCCTCGGCCTGGCGGGCGCCAAGGACGGCTGCTCGCAGGGCGAGTGCGGGGCCTGTTCCGTCCAGGTGGACGGCCGGCTGGTGGCGTCCTGCCTGGTGCCCGCGGCCACCACGGCGGGCAGCGAGGTCCGTACCGTCGAGGGGCTCGCGGAGAACGGTGTGCCCTCCGACGTGCAGCGCGCGCTCGCCGCGTCCGGTGCGGTGCAGTGCGGCTTCTGTGTACCGGGGATGGCGATGACCGTCCACGACCTCCTGGAGGGCAACCACGCCCCCAGCGAGCTGGAGACCCGCAAGGCGCTGTGCGGCAACCTGTGCCGCTGCTCCGGCTACCGGGGCGTGCTGGACGCCGTCGACGAGGTCGTCAAGGCCCGTGCGGAGGCCGCCGAGGCCGCCTATGCGCCCGCGGACGAACCGGACGGGACGGCACCCGCGGACACTGCCCGTATTCCCCACCAGGCGGGCCCCGCCGACGAAACGGGCCACGCCCCGCACGACCAGGATCCGCACACGGGAGGCTCCGCATGAGCGAGCGTAGCGAGCGAATGATGGAGAGGTGCGCGCTGAGCGAATGCGAGGCCGAGCGAAGCGAGGTTTCGGCATGAGCGGTACGTCCGACGGCGCAGGTGCCGTTACCGCGACCCCCGCGGCGGGCGTCCAGATCCCGGCGGAGCCGCTGCACGGCCTGGGCGTCTCGCTGCCGCCCGCCGACGCGCCGGCGAAGACCGAGGGCACCTTCCCGTACGCCGCCGACCTGTGGGCCGAAGGGCTGCTGTGGGCCGCGGTGCTGCGCTCGCCGCACCCGCGCGCGCGGATCCTGTCGATCGACACCAAGCACGCGGTGGAGATGCCGGGCGTACGCGTCATCGTCACGCATGAGGACGTCCCCGGGGACACGGGGCACGGCCGGGGCACCGCCGACCGCCCGGTGTTCGCCAAGGACGAGGTCCGCCACCACGGTGAGCCGATCGCCGCGGTGGCCGCCGAGCACCCCGACACGGCACGGCTGGCCGCCGCCGCCATCGCCGTCGAGTACGAGGTCCTGGACGCGGTCACCGACCCCCAACTGGCCTTCGAGGCCGAGCCGCTGCACCCGGACGGCAACCTCATCCGGCACATCCCGCTCCGCTTCGGTGACGCCGAGGCCGTCGGTGAGGTGATGGTCGAGGGGCTGTACCGGATCGGCCGGCAGGACCCGGCGCCCATCGGGGCCGAGGCCGGGCTCGCGGTGCCGCGCCCCGATGGCGGCGTGGAGATCTACACCGCCTCCACGGATCCGCACACCGACCGCGATCTGGCCGCCGCCTCCTTCGGACTCGAACCGGAGCAGGTCAAGGTCGTGGTGACCGGTGTTCCCGGCGCCACCGCCGACCGTGAGGACCCCGGCATCCAGCTCTCGCTCGGTCTGCTGGCGCTGCGTACGGGCTGCCCCGTCAAGCTCGCCGCCACCCGTGAGGAGTCCTTCCTCTCGCACGCCCACCGGCACCCCACGCTGCTGCGCTACCGCCACCACGCGGACGCCGACGGCAAGCTGGTCAAGGTGGAGGCACAGATCCTCATGGACGCCGGTGCCTACGCCGACACCTCGGCCGATGCGCTCGCCGCCGCCGTCTCCTTCTCCTGCGGCCCGTACGTCGTCCCGCACGCCGTCGTCGACGGCTGGGCGGTACGCACCAACAACCCGCCGTCCGGCCATGTGCGCGGCGAGGGCGCGATGCAGGTCTGCGCCGCCTATGAGGGCCAGATGGACAAGCTGGCCGCCCGTCTGGGCCTGGAGCCCGACGAGATCCGGCTGCGCAACGTCATGGCCACCGGTGATCTGCTCCCCACGGGGCAGACCGTGACCTGCCCCGCCCCGGTCGCCGAACTCCTCGACGCCGTCAAGGAAGCGCCGCTTCCCGAGCTGCCCAAGGACGCGCCCGAAGCGGAGTGGCTGCTGCCGGGCGGGCCCGAAGGGGCGGGCGAGCCGGGCGCGGTGCGCCGTGGCGTCGGCTATGGCCTGGGCATGGTGCACATGCTCGGCGCGGAGGGCACCGACGAGGTCTCCACCGCGACCGTCAAGGTCAGCGGCTCGGTCGCCACCGTCATCTGCGCCGCCGTCGAGACCGGCTCCGGGTTCTCCACGCTGGCGCGGCAGATCGTGCAGGAGACGCTCGGCGTCGAGGAAGTGCATGTCGCGGGCGTCGACACCGACCAGCCGCCGGCCGGAGCGGCCTGCCACGGGCGGCACACCTGGGTCTCCGGTGGCGCCGTCGAGCGCGCCGCCAAGATGGTCCGTACCCAGCTGCTGCAGCCGCTGGCCCACAAGTTCGGGATGTCCACGGAGCTGCTGCAGATCAACGACGGCAAGATCACCTCTTATGACGGGGTGCTCAGCACCACCGTCGCCGAGGCGCTGGACGGCAAGGAACTGTGGGCCACCGCCCAGTGCCGGCCGCATCCGACCGAGCCGCTGGACGAGGGCGGCCAGGGCGATGCGTTCGTCGGCCTCGCCTTCTGCGCGATCCGCTGCGTCGCCGATGTCGACATCGAGCTCGGCACGATCCGGGTGGTGGAGATGACCGTCGCCCAGGACGTGGGCCGGGTGCTCAACCCCCGCCAGCTGCGGGCCCGTATCGAGGCCGGGGTCACCCAGGGCATGGGCGCCGCCCTGATGGAGAATCTGCGCACCACCCGGGGCCAGGTCCGCCACCCCGACCTGACCGGCTATGCGCTGCCGACCGCCCTGGACGCTCCGGAGATCCGCATCGTCAAGCTCGTCGAGGAGCGCGATGTGGTCGCTCCCTTCGGCGCCAAGCCCGCCAGCGCCGTCCCGGTCGTCACCGCACCGGCCGCCGTGGCCTCCGCGGTCCGCGCCGCCACCGGCCGCCCCATCGGCCGCCTCCCGATCCGCCCGCAGGCGGCGGTGGCCCAGGTGGTGCAGCAGTAGGACTCGGGGGCGAGGGCGGGGGCGGGGGAGAGCGCGAGGGCGGGGGTCGGAGGCCTGCGGGCCTTTGCGGATTTGGCTGATGGGCCGTGCGCCTTTTGGGGTTTTCGTCTGTTGGCCAGCCGCTGTTGCGGCTTTTGCCCCAGTACACCCACCCGCTGTTTTGGCCTGACCCCAAGTCGCCTACCCCGCTGATTTGGTTTCCCCCAGTCCACCTACCCGCTGTTTTGGTGTTCCCCGAACTACGCACCCGCTGCTTTGGTTTTCCCGAGCCGCCCACCCGCTGTTTTCGTTTTTCCCCACCGCCCACCCCCCTTCGGGGGGTGGGCGGGTGTATGTGGGTCGGTTTGAGGTGAGGGGCGTGTGCGCGGGGCGGTTGTGGCCTGGCGTGGGGGCGTGCGTGTGGGGCTGTGGCGGTCGGTGGGTTGTGGTGTGGCGGCGTGTGGGGCTGTAGCGGCCGGTGGGTTGTGGCGTGGGGGCGTATGGCGGTCTGTGTCGCGGTTGGTGGGTCTGTGGTGTGGCGGGGTGTGGCGTCTGCGCCCGCGGATCGGTGGGGGTGAGCGGCGGCGTAGCGGTGCAGGGGCTGGGTGTGTGCCTCGTGCGCGTTCCTGTGGCGATCGGTCGGTGACCTGCAGCTTCACCCTCCGTCACGGAGATTGTCAGTGGTGCCACTTAGAGTGATTTCCAGTGGGCGAGATGGCGTCGCGCGAGGGGAGGAAAACCGCCTGGTGGGGTCAAAGTGCTTGCGGGGGACGGGAATTGGAGGATCCTGGGGCGGCCGGAGTGAGCTGGCCGGTCGTGGGGATCGCGGGGATCGCAGGGATTCGCGAGGTCGAGGGGGAGCGGGATGCCGCAGGAATGGGCGGGGGAGTCCGGGCGCGACCGGGCGGTGGAGCGGTACGTCCAGGAGTTGTTGGTGCGCAGGCCGGGCAGCCGGACCGAACTGCCTGCCACGTTGTTGCTGGGGCCGCGTGGCAGCGGGAAGACGACGGTGCTGCGCCATCTGGCGGACTGGGCCCGGCGGGCCCCGGTGGCCCGCCTCGATCTGGCGGCGCTGGGCCAGGAAGGCCGCAAACCGATCGATGTGCTGGCCGCTCTGGTCTTCCAGCTCAACGAGACGAAGAGGGACTTCGCCCGCCTGCGCTTCCCGGCGTTCGGGCTGCTGACGATCGCGGTCGCGGCGCGGATGGACGCGGCCGACCGGGACGCCGCCGTACGGCAGATGGAAGAGGCGCTGGTCGGGCCGCCGGGCAGCCGCTCGGAGGTGATCAACCAGCTCGCCACGTATGCCGCGACGGTCCTGGGCGCCCCGACCGCCGTGACCGCCGCGCTGCCGCTGCTGCCGGAGTGGCGGCGCCACTGGGTGCGGCTGCGGGTGCGCTGGCAGCTGGCGCGTATCGGGCGCCGCAGCCGTGGCGGCGGTTCCGTCGACGGCTTCCTGATCGACCTCAACCAGCGCTACGGCGACCGCGAGGCGGCCGAGCGACAGCGGGCCGAGGCGGTGCTCTTCGATGCCTTCCTGGACGATCTGCGGCGGGCGTACGGCTCGCGTGGCGGCGACAAGCGGCGTACGACGCAGTGCCTGGTGCTGCTGGACAACGTCGACAGTCCGCTGGGCAACGACTTCCTCAAAGCACTGCTGGACGCCCGGCGAAAGGCCGGGGCGCCCGATCCGCTGCTGGTGTTCGCCACGGCGGGGAGCTATCCGGCGGCGCTGGAGGGCTTTGCGTTCGGCGGGCCGCGGCGGCCCGGTGCGCTGCCCGGACGGTGGCCCGCGCAGGAGGACAGGTTCGTTCCGGAGCAGGTCGTGAAGGGGCTGGTGGTGGGCCGGTTGCGCGATCTGGTCCGTCATGAGGTCGAGCAGCAGGCCAAGGAGGCGCTGCGGTCGGCCGGCCCCCGGGTGCCGGTGCCGGCTGCCGACAACGGTGTGCAATGGCTGGGCTGGGTGGTGCACGAACTCACCCGGGGGCATCCGGCGGGCACCGCACAGCTGTTGGCGGCCCTGCTGGAGTGTCCGGCGGACGACGGCTGGGAGGCGCGGCTCCGGCAGGTCCTGCAGCCCTCCTCGGACCTTGTCGACGCCCTGCTGGAGCGGCTGTTGCCGATGGATGCCAGCGGCGAGCTGATGCAGGCGCTGGCCCGCGGCGCGGCCGCCGTCGACCTGGCCCAGGCGCAGGCGGGCCGGGTGCTGTGGGACGAGTCGAGTGCCCGCGTCCAGGAGGAGTTCAACGACTTCTGTACGGACGTGCTGCGCACCATGCATCTCGACAGCGGCGACGAGGAGTCCGACGGCCGGACGGAAACTCCCCACCCGTTGCTGCGTCTGCTGTTGCTGCGCCGGCTCGCGGCGGTCCCCGAGCCCGACGCTTCGGCAGGCGGAGCGGCAGGTGGAACGGCAGGTGGAACGGCCGGGGGTGTTGACGGGGGTGGTGGCGGGGCGGCCGGTATCCGGGGGCGGCGGGCGGTGCATGCGGCGCTGCGGGACCGGGCGGCCGCAGCGGGGGAGGAGGCCACCGCGGCCTATCACGCGCTGGCGGGCGGTGATCTCGCCGCGGCGGCCGCCTATCTGGACGACGCGTTCGACCGGATCGCCCCGGAGGAGTGGTGCGCGGAGCTGTGCCGACTGCGGCGCGCCCCGCTCACCGAAGCCGGACCGGCCCTCGGCCGGCCGCTCTGGGAGCGCTACGAGCGACTGGTGGAGCACCTCGGCGAGGGAGCCGTGGAGCAGCGGCTGCGGACCATCACCCGGCTCCTCGCGGCCGTCTGGATCGGCCCCGAGCCGCCGGACGATCCCCGTACGGACCGGGTCGGCGATCCGTACCGCGATCCGCTCGGTGACCCGGGGGCCGAGCTGTACGGCGAGATCCAGGCACGCTTCCACACCCTCGCGGTGCATGCCGACAGCGTGCCCTGGACCTCGGCGCTGCTGCGGAAGGCGAAGCAGTACGGGAAGGAGCCGTGGCTGTGAGCGCCCGTATCTTCGAACCGCCCAGGCCCCCGCGCCGCTGGGGGCTGTGGATCGTCTCGGTGCTGGTGGTGGCGGTGGTCGTGGCCGCCGCCGTGGTGCAGATCGTCGAGAGGAACGGCCGCTGCGGGGAGGGCATTCGCGAGGTGGCCGACGGCGAGTGTGTGGGTGTCACGGACGGTACGTACGCCTTCGGGAACCTGAAGGCACTGAGCGACCGGATCCGCGCCGAGAACGACAAGGTTGCCAAGTCCGGCGAGCGGTCGGTCGCCATCGCCTACCTCGAGGCCATGGCGGGCGGCTCCGCGGACCGCGGGCCGGAGGCCACCCGGCAGGCCATCAGTGGCGCCTACCTCGCCCAGCGCGCCCTGAACGCCGAGCGCTCGACGCTCCCCAAGATCCGGCTGCTGCTCGCGAACACCGGCCGTGGCGACCGCCATTGGCGCCAGGTCGTCGACCAGCTCATCGCGATGAAGGACAAGGAACGCCTGGTCGCGGTGGCGGGCTTCGGGCAGAGCAACGACCGTACGATGAGCGCCGTGAAGCGGCTGCGCGCCGCCGGGCTGCCGATGGTGGGTGCGACCGTGGCGGCGGACGGGCTGAGTTCCCGTACGGCCGGGTTCTACCGGGTTTCCTTCCCCAACCGCGACCAGACTGCGGCCGCCGCCGGCTACCTCAAGGAGCAGCAGCGCAAGCACCCCGGCTACCGCGTCCAGGTGATCAGGGACGGCAACGAGAAGGACAACTACAACACCTCGCTCTACGAGGACTTCTCGGCGGCGGCGCGGCACGCGGGCCTCGACGTGGACGACGAGGTCATCCCGTTCCGCTCCGGGGAGGACGAGGAGGCGACGGCGGGCAACGCGCTGTCCCTGGTCGCCGACAAGGTCTGCGGTGACCCGAAGCCGCCGGACGTGGTGTATTTCGCGGGCCGGGGGCGGGAGCTGCGCCGGTTCATCGAGGCAGCTGGGGAGGGCGGCCGGCACTGCCGTACGACGGTGCTCTCCGGCTCCAGTGCGCTGGGGGTCTACTTCGACACCGGAGGCGACCGGCACCGCGCCGAGCTCGCCACCCTCGCCGAGCGCTGGAAACACAGCCAACTGACCGTCTACTACACCGCCTTCACCCACCCCGCGATATCCAAGGAGGTCTACGGAGGCGCCGGGAACGGCCCGTTCGCCGACTTCGAGCGTGCCTACCGCAGCGAGGTCGGCGGCCTGACCGCAGATCTCGCCAGCGGCCAGGCGATGCTAGGCCATGACGCCACGTACACCATCGGCAAGGCGGCCCGGAACGCCGTCGGCGTCTACGGCACCCGCCAGGTCACCGCCCGTATGGTCCTGGCCATGCTGGAGCAGACCAACGGCAGGTCCCGGGTCCGTGGCGTCAGTGGCTACATAGCCTTCGACCCGGACACCGGCGAGCCGGTGGAGCGCCCGCTGGCGCTGGTGGAACTGCGCCGCCCGACGGACACCGGCGAGGCCGGCGACATCTACCGCTTCGTGGCCGCGCTGTCCGCCGGCCGATAGGGGCGGGCGCGGCATGGCGGCTCAGCCGGCCCCTGCTGCGCGGCCCGAGGACGTGAGACGCACGAACGGAAGGGCGGCACCCCTCTCCGGGGCGGCACCCCTTTCCGGGGCGCCAACCTTCCGTATTGCCTGGTCGAGGCAGTGGAAGCCGTGGCGGGATTCGAACCCCAACGGAAGGTGGTTGGGTGTTCGCCGAGGAACACGGCGGTAGTCCGTCCCATCGCAGGGACTGGGCCGAGTGGAGGGGGGAAGCGGGTTCCGGGCAGCCACCACGGCTGCCCGGAACCCGTCCGGCGGATGACCTTGCTCGGAGTATCTGGCAGTGGGTGAAGGGCGGACGATTGCTGCCACTGGCCGGTGCAGCAGAGCTCAGGGAGCAGCGCGGAGTCCTTCCTGGCCCGCTCCTCGCTTCAGCAACCGCAGCCCCTACGCGTGAAATGCAGCTTTCTACGCGCGATATGCCAACGGCTACGCTCTTTCGGTCGGCATTTGATCGAAGCCGGCCATCAGTTGCACGTGTTGATTGACCGGTTGGAGTCGGATTATCGGCGTAGTAGATTCAAGTAATGCGCCGATGGCAAATCAGTTTCCGTGGGGGGAACTGTCGTTGGCGTAGTCAAGGGGGCCGCTATGCCTAAGATCCACATTCCGGTGATCGGCTACATGCAGGGTGGACGTCAGATGATGACCACCGCGATGAGTGCGCCTGACCTGGTGACGATGGTGACGAAGCCGGCCGCGTGGAATCCGGTCAAGACGGACGCTCACGGTAACCGTCCTCGCGACACCAACCACCTCAAGGGCATCGTGAAGTACCTGGAGGATGAGGAGCACTTCGTTCTCGGTGCCGCAGTGCTCTACCTCGCCTCAAAGGAGGCCACGTTCACGCCGCACGCAATCCCCGGCGTCACCACCGAGTATGACGCCGCCCAGGTCGGCCTTCTCTCGGTCGACATCGGCGCCAAGTTTGACATCGGCGACGGTCAGCACCGGATCGGGGCGTACGAGGACGTCGTGCAGAACCGTGACGACGATGACCCGATTATTGAGCGACTCAAGGACTCGGGCCAGCCTTTGATCATCGTTATCGAAGACGATCACAAGCGTAGGGCGCAAGACTTTGCCGACCTTCAGCGCAACGTCAAGGCGCCGACTCAGTCGCTCGGCCAGTCCATGGACCGTCGTCAGCCGATCAACCGGGAACTCAGCGACCTGTTCGACAGCATCCCCGTGTTTGAGGATCGGGTCGAGTACCTCAAGGACAACCCTGGCAAACTCTCCGCGAAGCTGTTCTCCTTCAAGACCGTTCGCTACGTCTCTGGGCTGCTTCTGGTCGGTAACAAGTACCGCACGCCCTCGACAATGGACAAGGCGGTAAATGGCCGCTTTGAAGGGGAAGGGGAAGAGGGAGAGAAGTCGCGTGACGAATTGATCGCCTTCTGGACTGCCCTGGGTGAGATGACGAGGTTCGCTGATGCGATCGAGGGAGAGGTCAAGGGCGCGGAACTTCGGGAAGCGACCTACCTCCTGTCGGCTGGCGTGCTCTACGCCATTGCCTACGCCGTTTACTTGGTCAAGAGCGCGGCTGCGGCATTGTCTTACTCCGCCGACCCGGACTTGAAGGACAAGATCGATAGCATCATTCCGCTGGCCGTAAGGGCCTTGGATGACGTGGACTTCGCGCGCATCCTCGACGAGAAGATCAAGAAGGCCACCGCGGACGAGCCTCTGAGCGAGGACGACAGTATCTTCGTCGGTAACCTCATCGAGCCCGCAACCGGCAAGTTGGCGGCCGGCCGAACTGCGTGGGAAGGCGCTGGGATGAAGCTGGCCCGCATCATCCTGGACGACGAGGAGCTCTCCTTCCTGTCGAAGTAGCCACGGAGGCAGTGCACGCCCTTCCCTCGGTTGTTGACTGAGCGGGACCGATGGCGACTGTCGGCGTGGGTACCGCCTGGTGTTCAAGCTGAACCATGGGGTGCGTCAGCACGCCGACTGAGACGGGAACCGAGACGGGAACTGAGACGGACAACGAAAGGGCGGCACCCCTTCGAGGGTGCCGCCTGTTCGTCTTGCCTGGTGCAGGCGCTAGAGGCCGTGGCGGGATTCGAACCCACGTAACTCGCTTTGCAGGCGAGCCCCTGAACCACTCGGGCACACGGCCGGGTTGCGGTGCTGTCCTGACTGTAGGCCGCGGGGCAGGGTGCCCGGCAAGGGTGCGGGGCGGGGTGGCATGAGGCTGCAATGCGGGGTGATGCAGGGAAACCCGGAGCAACACGGGGCAACACGGGGCAACAAGGGGTTCATGAAGCTCGGCTGGGGGGCCGGCGGTCAGAGGGGTGGCGGGGGTGTCCCGTATGGCGACCAGGTCGTGATGAACGACGCCGATGGCCGTGCCCGCCATGCCATGGCCGTGCCCGCCATGGCGGGCACGGTCCTCACACTGCGTGCAGGAAGTCCTCCACCACCGGACCGAACAGGTCCGGTTCGTCCACCCATGGATAGTGGCCCACCCCGTGCAGGGGGTGCACCTGCGCGTCCGGGAAGGACGCGGCCACCAGTTCGCCCGCCCGCATACCGGTTACCGCGTCCCGGTCCCCGGTCACCACCAGCACCGGGCAGGTCACCTCCTGCAGCCCGGCCAGCAGGGCCGAGCGAAGCTGCTCGTCCACGCCCTGCCAGAACCCGGCCCGCGGTACCGGCCCCAACTGCGCGCCCTCCGTGGCGGCATGGGCCCGCTGTGCCTCGTCCCACCGCCCGTAGGCGAGCGGGGCCGCGGCGAACAGCAGCTCCCGCACCTCGCTCAGATCGGTTGCCTCGGCCAGCTGCTGCAGCGCCACCGAGGCCTTGGGCCACCACTCCTCGTGACTGCGCGAGGCGAAGATCTCCTGTGCGTCGTCGGGGAGTTCGCCCTGCAACCGGGAGCCGGGGCAGACCAGCACCAGCCGGGTCAGCCGCTGCGGGTACCCCGCCGCGTACGCCTGCGCGACCGCGGCCCCCGCGTCGTGCGCGAGCAGTGCGAACCGCTCCAGGCCCAGATGCGCGCGGAGCGCCTCCAGATCCTCGGCGAGCTGCGGGAAGGCATAGCGGGACGGGTCGGCGGCGGCAGGGGAGTCGCCGGTGCCGCGGCTGTCGGGAAGGATCAGCTGCCGGTGTGCGGCCAGGCCGCCGAGGTCGCCCAGATACGCGGCGTCCCGCCCGGGTCCGCCGGCCAGGCACACCAGGGGCGGCAGGGGCGAATCGGCCGGGCCGAGCACGCGGTAGTGGAGCTCGGCATCGTCGTACGTACGGAAGTGCGGCATATGGACAGCTTGCCCGACGAGCGGCGACGAGGGCGGGTCGGCGGCGGTCGTGCGGGCCGGTCGTCGTACGACCGACGACCGACCCGATCTCCGTCCGCCGCCAGGGGCACAGCCGTCGTACGGCCCTTACGCTGGCCCGATGACCGCTGACCGCCCCCACGACCTCGGCCCCGGCACCGGCACCGGCCCCGACCTCGGCACCGGCCCCGACCTTCGCATCGGCACCGGCGAGGGCGCCGGCACCGCACCTGGTGCAGAGGTCACCGCCACCCCCGGCCACCCCGCCCGGTCCGCCGACGACAGCGGTGGCGGGCCGGACGGCGGCATCCTCGGCCGGGCCCATCGGGCGCTCACCCTCGGCATCATCTCCGTCGTCTCGCTCGTCGCCTTCGAGGCGAGCGCCGTGAACACCGCGATGCCGGTCGCCGCCCGCGCCCTGGACGGCATCGGCCTGTACGCCTTCGGCTTCTCCGCGTTCTTCACGGCGAGCCTGTTCGCGATGGCGCTCGCGGGGGAGTGGAGCGACCGGCGCGGCCCGCTCGGACCGCTGTTCACCGGGATCGCCGCGTTCGGGGCCGGGCTGCTGGTCGCGGGCGTCGCACAGGGCATGGGGACGTTCATCGTGGGCCGCGGGGTGCAGGGCATCGGCGGCGGACTGGTGGTGGTCTCGCTCTATGTGGTCGTCGGCCGCGCCTATCCCGAGCGGCTGCGCCCGTCGATCATGGCGTCGTTCTCCGCGGCCTGGGTGGTGCCGGTGATCGTCGGCCCGCTGGTCGCCGGGACCGTCACCGAACAGCTCGGCTGGCGCTGGGTCTTCCTCGCCATCCCCGTCCTGATACTGCTGCCGCTCGTGGTGATGCTGCCCGCGCTGCGCACCCTGCCGCGGACCGGGCCGGGCCCGCGGGGCGGCGTGCGGCAGGTGCTGGGCAGCCGGCGCTGTCTGCTCGCGCTGGCCGTCGCCGTGGGCGCCTGCCTGCTGCAGTACGCGGGCCAGCACCCGTCCTGGCTCGCGCTGCTGCCCGCGGCCGCCGGACTGGCCCTGCTGGCGCCGGGCATTGTGCGGCTGCTGCCCCGCGGCACGTTCCGGGCGGCGCGCGGCCTGCCGTCCGTGGTGCTGATGCGCGGACTTGCCGCCGGGGCGCTGGTCGCCGCCGAGAGCTTCATCCCGCTGATGCTGGTCACCCAGCGCGGACTGACCGCCACCCTCGCCGGGCTCTCCCTCACCGGCGGCGGGCTGACCTGGGCGCTCGGTTCGTATGTGCAGAGCCGGCCGCGCCTGGAGCCGTACCGGGAGCGGCTGATGGGCCTGGGCATGGTGCTGCTGGCGGTGGCCATCGTGACGGTGCCGCTGGCCCTGGTCGACGGGGTGCCGGCCGGGATCGTCGCGGCGGCCTGGACGGTCGGCGGCTTCGGCATGGGCCTGAACATCTCCAGCGGCGGCGTACTGCTGCTGAAGCTGTCCCGTCCCGAGGAGGCCGGCAGCAACTCCGCGTCCCTGCAGATGTCGGATGCGCTGGGCAATGTCACCTTTGTCGGGATCGGCGGTGTGCTGTTCGTCGCGTTCGGCGGCGGCGAGATCGCTGCGCATGCCGCCACGGTCAGCGCCGCGTCCGGCGCGGTGAGCCATCCGGCGGCGTTTGTGGCGGTGTTCGCGACGATGGCGTTGGTCGCGCTGGTCGGTTCGGCGGTGGCGTACCGTCTTAAGTAGTCCTCCCACGTTTTTGGCTTTCCCGCCGGTCCGCTGCGCTTTGCCTCGGCCCCACGTTTTTGGCTGTCTCGCCGTTGCGCCTGCGGCGGGCGGGGTCCGCTGCGCGGGGCTGTCGGGGTGCGGTGACGGGCCTCCGGGGCAGGGGTGTGGGACTGCTTCGCTTTACGTCCCACACCCCTGCCC
>NZ_JBEZHQ010000055.1:0-45313 GCF_040650675.1 Streptomyces sp. NPDC048637 | reverse complement strand
TAAAGCGAAGCAGTCCCACACCCCTGCCCCTCCGGCCCGTCACCGCACCCCGACAGCCCCGCGCAGCGGCCCCGCCCGCCGCAGGCGCAACGGCGGGACGGCCGAAACACGCCGAGGCCCACACAGCGCCCCGGCCCGCCGCAGGCGCAACGGCGAGAAGGCCGACGACGTGGGGCCGAGGCAAAGCGCAGCGCCCCGGCCCGCCGCCAGGCGCAACGGCGAGAAGGCCGACGACGTGGGGCCGAGGCAAAGCGCAGCGGACCGGCCCGCCGCAGGCGAAACGGCGAGCAACCCCCACGGCGGGAAGGCCGAACACGTGGGACAAGGGCAAAGCGCAGCGAACCGGCTACCCCCACGCCACCCGCCCACGTACGGTGAACTCATGACGAGCATCGGTGGAACCGAGATGGTCGACTGGAATCTTGCGGTCGCGACCGCGACCCGGTTCGTGCGGCCGGGGCCAGAGGTGAGCCGGGACGAGGCGCGCGCGATCGTCGCCGAGCTGCGCAAGCACGCCAAGTCCTCCGAGGCGCATGTCCGCGCGTTCACGCGGATGGCACAGCCCGACGCGACGGGCGAGGCGCCGCATGACACGCCCGTCCTCGTCGTGGACCGGCCCGGCTGGATCAAGGCCAATGTCGCCGGGTTCCGGGCCGTGCTCAAGCCGCTGCTGGCCAAGATGGAGGACCGCCGCTCGACGGTCCCCGGCGGCGCGGTGCTCGGCGCGGTCGGCGGCAAGGTGACCGGTGTGGAGCTGGGCATGCTGCTGTCGTTCCTGGCCTCGCGGGTGCTCGGCCAGTACGAGACGTTCGCGCCGGCCTCGCGGGATCTGCCGGCCGCGGCACAGGGCGGCCGGCTGCTGCTCGTCGCGCCGAACATCGTGCACGTGGAGCGCGAGCTCGAAGTGGCCCCGCACGACTTCCGGCTGTGGGTGTGCCTCCACGAGGAGACCCACCGCACCCAGTTCACCGCCGTCCCGTGGCTGCGGGACCACATCGAGGGCGAGATCCAGTCGTTCCTCGGTGAGACGGACATCGACCCGGGCACCCTCCTGGAGCGGCTGCGGGAGGCCGCCCAGTCGCTGGCCGGCGCCAAGCCCGAGGGCGAGGAGGGCGAGGACGAGGGCCGCTCCCTCGTCGATCTCGTCCAGACACCTGCGCAGCGCGAGATCCTCGGCCGGCTGACCGCGGTGATGTCCCTGCTGGAGGGCCACGCCGACTACGTGATGGACGGCGTGGGGCCCGATGTCGTGCCGTCGGTCGCCGAGATCCGGGAGAAGTTCCAGAAGCGCCGGGCCAGCGGTGCCGGCCGGCTGGACCAGGCACTGCGCAAGCTGCTCGGCCTGGACGCCAAGCTGCGGCAGTACCGCGACGGTGAGCGGTTCGTCAGCGCGGTCGTCGAGGAGGTCGGCATGGACGGCTTCAACCGGGTCTGGACGTCGCCGAACACCCTCCCGACCAAACAAGAGATCGCCAAACCGGCGGACTGGATCGCGCGGGTGCACCGCAAGGCGGACGGGGCACCGTAAGCGAATGGCGTGAGCTGGGCACGCCGCGTGGCAGTAGAGCGCCCCTTCAATCACCCGTCTGAGGGACCGTTACCGATGGATAGGCGTGCAATGCTCGGGGAACCGCTCGCCTCTGTCACCATCTAGGCACTCTGTGTGACGAAGTGCCGTCCACGGCCCGAGGCTCCCCAGCTGAACGATTGGAAACGGACATGGGTCCCCATCCAGCGGTCGCCGCGATACGCCTGGCGGTCCGCCGCGTACTCCACGACGTGCTCAACCACCACTGCGCGCTGGACCGGCAGGAGCCCCCGCTCGTGCTCGTCGCGTGCTCCGGCGGCGCCGATTCCATGGCGCTCGCCTCCGCCCTCGCCTTCGAGGCCCCCAAGCTGGGGGTCCGCGCCGGGGGTGTCACCATCGACCACGGCCTCCAGGAGGGCTCGGACCTCCGCGCCGCCGAGGTCGCCCTGCGGCTGCGGGCCCTGGGTCTCGACCCCGTAGAGATCGTCGCCGTCGACGTGGGCGAGTCGAACAGGGTGGCGCACGGCGCCTCGTACCGGGGGACGGGCGGCCGGCCGGCGGGCGGGCCGGAAGCCGCCGCCCGTGACGCCCGCTACGCCGCCCTCGACGCCGCTGCCGAGCGCCATGGCGCCACCGCGGTCCTCCTCGGCCACACCCGCGACGACCAGGCCGAAACGGTGCTGCTCGGTCTCGCCCGCGGCTCCGGGACCCGCTCGCTCTCCGGTATGGCCGCGACCAGCGGCCGGGACGGGCGCTATCGCCGGCCCTTCCTCGACGTGGACCGCCAGACTGCCCGTAAGGCCTGTCTGATCCAGGCGCTGCCCGTCTGGGACGATCCGCACAACGCCGACCCCGCCTACACCCGCTCACGGCTGCGCCACGAAGGTCTGCCCGCCCTGGAGAAGGCGCTCGGCAAGGGCGTCGTCGAGGCGCTGGCCCGCACGGCCCAGCTCTCCCGCGACGACGCCGACGCCCTGGACGCCTGGGCCGCCGACGCCGAGGGCTCGGTGCTCGACGACAACGGCTCCCTCGACATCGCCGCCCTGTTCGCCCTGCCCCCCGCGGTGCGCCGCCGGGTGCTGCGCCGGGCCGTCATCGGCGCCGGCGCACCGGCCGGTTCGCTCTTCGCCCGCCATATCGAGGAAGTGGACCGGCTGATCACGGCCTGGCGGGGGCAGGGTGCCATCAACCTCCCCGGGCGCGTGGGTGTGCGACGGCAGGGTGGCAGACTGGTGATTCGGCAGGGCTGAGCCGCAGACGCTGCCCCGCATCCGAAGTCTCACGACTGACGCGAACACCGAACAGAGCGAGAGTGGCACGGGTGGACGACAAGGACATGGGTTCCGACCTTCAGTCGGTACTCATCAGCAAGGAAGAGATCGACGCGAAGCTGGCGGAGCTGGCGGCGAAGATCGACGCGGAGTACGCGGGCAAGGACCTGCTCATCGTCGGTGTCCTCAAGGGCGCCGTGATGGTGATGGCGGACCTGGCGCGCGCGCTGTCCACCCCCGTCACGATGGACTGGATGGCCGTGTCGTCGTACGGCGCGGGCACCCAGTCCTCCGGCGTGGTCCGCATCCTCAAGGACCTCGACACCGACATCAAGGGCAAGCACGTCCTGATCGTCGAGGACATCATCGACTCCGGTCTGACGCTGTCCTGGCTGCTGTCGAACCTCGGCTCGCGGGAGCCGGCGTCGCTGGAGGTCTGCACGCTGCTGCGCAAGCCGGACGCGGCCAAGGTCGCCATCGACGTGAAGTGGATCGGCTTCGACATCCCCAACGAGTTCGTCGTGGGGTACGGGCTCGACTTCGCGGAGAAGTACCGCAATCTGCCGTTCGTCGGTACTCTCGCGCCGCACGTCTACGGCGGCTGAGAGCGTCCCTGCGCTCGTCCGGCCGGTGTGGCCGGGCGAGCCCCGGACCGTCCGCTGCGGCCCGGCGGGAACCCTTCGGGGCCGCCCGCCGTTGGAGCAGGGAGAACGGAATCCTCGGCTTCGTGTTCACCCTCGGCGCAGGCGCCGGGTGACAATGCTGGGGTACCGTCCGAAGGCAATTCTTTTTCGGGCCAGTAATACACCGTACGCACGACCAGCCCTCCCGAGGGCGTTGTGCCTCACTGTGGCAGGAGGGACGGGGCCTCAGCGGCTCCGTATGGATGGACGTGAAGCGATACTTCCGTGGGCCGGTCATGTGGATCGTGCTGGCCGTCCTCGCCGTGGTCGTGTTGATGCAGGTCGTCGGCTCGTCCGGCGGCTACAAGACGGTGGACACCGGTCAGGTCGTCAAGGCGATCGCTGACAACAAGGTGAAATCCGCCGAGCTGACGACCGGTGACGAGAACAAGATCAAGATCGAGCTGTCGGGCTCCAACAAGATCGACGGCTCCAACAAGCTCCAGGCGAGCTACATCGGCGACCAGGGCGTCGATGTGGCCAAGAACCTGCAGGCCAAGTACCAGACGGGCGAGATCAAGGACGGGTACACCGTCTCCCCGTCGAAGCAGAACCCGTTCGTGTCGGTGCTGCTCTCGCTGCTCCCCTTCGTCCTCATCGTGGTCGTCTTCCTGTTCCTGATGAACCAGATGCAGGGCGGCGGCTCCCGGGTGATGAACTTCGGGAAGTCGAAGGCGAAGCTGATCACCAAGGACACCCCCAAGACGACGTTCACCGACGTCGCGGGGTCGGACGAGGCCGTCGAGGAACTCCACGAGATCAAGGAGTTCCTCCAGGAGCCGGCGAAGTTCCAGGCCGTCGGCGCCAAGATCCCCAAGGGCGTGCTGCTGTACGGCCCGCCCGGAACGGGCAAGACGCTGCTGGCGCGCGCCGTCGCCGGCGAGGCAGGCGTCCCGTTCTACTCGATCTCCGGATCCGACTTCGTCGAGATGTTCGTCGGTGTCGGTGCCTCCCGTGTCCGTGACCTCTTCGAGCAGGCCAAGGCGAACGCCCCGGCGATCGTCTTCGTCGACGAGATCGACGCCGTCGGCCGGCACCGCGGTGCGGGCCTGGGCGGTGGCCACGACGAGCGCGAGCAGACCCTCAACCAGCTCCTGGTCGAGATGGACGGCTTCGACGTGAAGGGCGGCGTGATCCTGATCGCCGCCACGAACCGTCCGGACATCCTCGACCCGGC
The DNA here is from genome assembly GCF_040650675.1 of Streptomyces sp. NPDC048637. NCBI lineage: Bacteria > Bacillati > Actinomycetota > Actinomycetes > Kitasatosporales > Streptomycetaceae > Streptomyces > Streptomyces sp. NPDC048637. The sequence continues at coordinate 40,654 of NZ_JBEZHQ010000055.1, read as the reverse complement.
GCTGCTGCGCCCCGGCCGTTTCGACCGGCAGATCGCCGTCGACCGTCCGGATCTGCAGGGCCGTCTGGAGATCCTCAAGGTCCACCAGAAGGGCAAGCCGGTCGCCCAGGACGTCGACCTCAAGGCCGTCGCCAAGCGCACCCCCGGCTTCACCGGTGCCGATCTGTCGAACGTCCTCAACGAGGCCGCGCTGCTGACGGCCCGGAGCGACGAGAAGCTGATCAACAACCACTTCCTGGACGAGGCGATCGACCGCGTCGTGGCCGGCCCGCAGAAGCGGACCCGGATCATGTCCGAGAAGGAGAAGAAGATCACCGCGTACCACGAGGGCGGACACGCCCTGGTCGCGGCGGCCTCACCGAACTCCGACCCGGTCCACAAGATCACGATCCTGTCCCGCGGCCGGGCCCTGGGCTACACCATGGTCCTGCCCGACGAGGACAAGTACTCCACCACCCGCAACGAGATGCTCGACCAGCTGGCGTACATGCTGGGCGGGCGCGCGGCGGAGGAGCTGGTCTTCCACGACCCGACCACGGGTGCCGCGAACGACATCGAGAAGGCCACCGCCACGGCCCGCGCGATGGTCACGCAGTACGGCATGACCGAGCGGCTCGGCGCGATCAAGTTCGGCACCGACAACTCCGAGCCCTTCCTGGGCCGTGAGATGGGTCACCAGCGCGACTACTCGGAAGAGGTCGCCGCGCTGGTCGATGAGGAAGTCAAGAGGCTCATCGAGACCGCGCACAACGAGGCGTGGGAGATCCTGGTCGAGAACCGCGATGTGCTCGACAACCTGGTGCTGACGCTGCTGGAGAAGGAGACCCTCAACAAGGAGGAGATCGCCGAGCTCTTCAAGCACGTGGTCAAGCGCCCGGCCCGCCCGGCGTGGACCGGCTCGTCCCGCCGTACGCCCTCCAGCCGCCCGCCGGTGCTGTCGCCGAAGGAGCTGGCCCCGGCCAACGGCTCGGTGACCACGACCGCCACCGTCTCCACGGAGAAGGCGGAAGCACCCGAGGAGCAGCGTCCCGAGAGCTGATCCCGGTGGTCCCCCGGGCCCCGGCCCGGGCCCCGGAATAAATGCCGCGCCCCCCAGGTTTAGCCTGGGGGGCGCGGCATTCCGCGATTCCTCCGCGATTCGAGCGGGCACAGAAGGAACGAGGCACCACATGACGGACCCTGTGACGCTGGACGTCGACGGCACGATCGGCACATTCGACGAGAAGCGCGCCGAGAACGCCGTACGCGAGCTGCTCATCGCGGTGGGCGAGGACCCGGACCGCGAGGGGCTGCTGGAGACGCCGGCGCGGGTGGCACGGGCGTACAAGGAGATCTTCGCCGGCCTGTGGCAGAAGCCGGAGGACGTGCTGACGACCACCTTCGACCTGGGCCACGACGAGATGGTGCTGGTCAAGGACATCGAGCTGGTCTCCAGCTGTGAGCATCACCTGGTGCCGTTCGTCGGTGTGGCCCATGTCGGCTACATCCCGTCCGCCGACGGCAAGATCACCGGCCTGTCCAAGCTGGCCCGACTCGTGGATGTGTACGCCCGGCGCCCGCAGGTCCAGGAGCGGCTGACCACGCAGATCGCGGACTCGCTGATGGAGATCCTGGAGCCGCGCGGCGTGATCGTCGTCATCGAGTGCGAGCACATGTGCATGACCATGCGCGGGGTGCGCAAGCCGGGTGCCAAGACGACGACCTCGGCCGTGCGCGGCCAGCTGCGGGACGCCGCCACGCGCGCCGAGGCGATGAGCCTGATACTGGCCCGCTGAGCCATCGGGCCCCCGGCCCGTACGACCGGCCTGCCGAGCGCCGTCGGACGGCCGGTCCCGCACCCGAAACCGGACGGCCGGGCCCCTCACAGGAGGGACCCGGCCGTTGCCGGTGTCGGTGCGCGCAGGCGCCGGCCCGTCAGGCCTTGAGGTGGTTGCCTAGCCACGCCAGGGCGGCGGGGATCTCCCGGCGCCAGGTGTTGAAGTTGTGGCCGCCGCTGTCGAGGATGATCGACGAGACCCGGCTCGGCGACTTCGTCTGCTGGATGAACCGCAGCGTCTGCTGGTAATTCCCCTCGCCCTGCTTGCTGCTGGTGACCAGCAGGTTCACCGGGGGCGCGGGCAGATGCCGCTGCCGCCAGAGCAGATTGTTCTCGCGCTCCAGCTGCGGGTTGCCGCCGAAGAGGTCACCGGTGGTGGCGTCGCGCGGGGCCTTGTAGGCGCCGGAGAGGGCGACGGCGCTGGAGAATGCCTCGGGGTGGCGCATCGTCATCTTCAGCGCGCAGTAGCCGCCGGTGGAGTCACCGACGACACCCCAGCTCTTTGCCTCGCGGCCTATTCGGTAGTGCTCGGAGATATCCGTGCGCAGGTCCTTGGTGAAGAACGTCTCGGTCTGCGGGCCGTTCGGTATGTCCATGCACTCGGTGTCGCGGGGCGGTGCGACCGTCGGGCGCATCATGACCAGGACGGTCGGCCGCATCTTCTGCTGCTTGAGCAGTTCGTGCTGGGTCTGCGGGAAATGCAGCTTTTTGTAGAGCGCCTCTGCGGTGCCGGGGTAACCGGTGAGCACCAGGGCCGCCGGGAATTTCTGGTGGGCGTATTTCTTCTGGAAGTACTGCGGCGGCAGATAGACAAACGCGGGGCTGGCGATCTGCGAGTGTTCGCCGTGGACCAGCACCTTGTCGATCCGGCCGCCGGTCGCCGGCTGGGCACCGTTCTGGACGCTGACCCGCTGGGTGCCCAGCATCCGCAGCTTGGTGCCGTTCGGACCGGTCTGGTAATCGGTCACGACGCCCGGCTCCTGTTCCTGGCCGAAGAGGTCGGCCCAGGACGCGTAGAAACCGAAGGAATTGTTGGCGTACAGACCGATCGTGGCGAAGAGAGTGAGCTGCGTCGCCACCAGGAGCCCGATACGCCCGAGAACGGCGCGCCAGTTCTTCTGGGACAGGCGCGGCCAGAGCCAAATGGTGAGGACGAACAGTGCCACCGCTACGAGGACGGCGAGAAGCAGCACTTTCTTACTGGTCAGACCCATGTGGTGCTTTCTTCCGGGCGGCCCGGCCATCCGTACCGCTGGTGGAACCCCGAGCCCTGAAACGCCGTCATACAGGGCGCAAAAAGTCCAGATGCTGCGACAAGGCTCGCACGTTCTCTCGACCGGGGCGACGGGAAAGTGATGTCTGACAGGCTAGATGGCGAAAATTCGGAGACGGTTGCGTGGCGAACGCCACGCTGGCTCCGGGGCCCGCGGCCCGAAGCGGTGCCGGCGTGCGTCGGTACGGCCGGTGCGGTCGTCGGCCTGCTGAACCTGGCGGCAGGGGTGTTCCCGCGGTTCCGGCACAGCCGGATGCACGCCCTGGCGGAGGTGCTGCCGGGCGCGGTGAGCCCGCTGGCGGCCGCCGCCTCCATCGTCGTCGGCATCCTGCTGCTCCTTTTGGCCCACGGGCTCAAGCGGCGTAAGCGGCGGGCCTGGGGAGCGGCCGTGGCGCTGCTTCCGGTGGGGATCGCCGCCCAGCTGGTCTTCCGCCACTCCGTGTTCGGAGCGGTGCTCTCGCTGGCGCTCCTGGTGTTCCTGGTGTGGCACCGGCGGGAGTTCGCGGCGCTGCCCGACCCGCGCAGCCGCTGGAAGGCCGTGGCCAACTTCGTCGTCCTCGGCGGTGTCAGCGTCGGCATCGGCATGATCATCGTCAGCTCCCACCCCCACAAGACCGTCGGCTCGCCCTCCGTCTGGGAGCGTGTCCAGCACGTGCTGTGGGGCCTGTGCGGCTTCGAGGGCCCGATCGGCTACACCCATCACGTCGACTACACCGTCGGCTACTCGCTCGGCGCGCTCGGCCTGCTGACCGTCGCCACCACCGCGTATCTCGCCTTCCGCCCCGAGCACCCGGCGGCCCGGCTGACCGACGAGGACGAGCAGCAACTGCGTGCGCTGCTCGACCGGCACGGCGCCCGGGACTCGCTCGGCTACTTCGCGCTGCGCCGTGACAAGGGCGTGGTCTTCTCCCCGACCGGCAAGGCCGCGGTCTGCTACCGGGTGATCTCCGGTGTGATGCTCGCCAGCGGCGACCCGATCGGCGATGTGGAGGCCTGGCCGGGCGCCATCGAGCGCTTCATGGCGGAGGCGAAGGCGCACTCCTGGACCCCGGCGGTCACCGGCTGCAGCGAGACCGGCGGCCAGGTGTGGACCCGGGAGACCGGTATGGACGCGCTGGAGCTCGGCGACGAGGCGATCGTGGACGTCGCCGACTTCACCCTCACCGGCCGCGCGATGCGCAACGTACGGCAGATGGTCAAGCGCATCGAGCGCAACGGTTACGAGACGCGGGTGCGGCGGGTGCGCGACCTGGCGCCCGATGAGCTGGCGCAGCTCCAGATGGCCGCGGACGCCTGGCGGGACACCGACACCGAGCGCGGTTTCTCCATGGCGCTGGGCCGGATCGACGCGGTGGCCGACGGCGACGCGGTGATCGCCACCGCGCATCTGCCGGCCGCCGAGGGCGAGGAGCCCGGCCCGTACGGGGACCTGAAGGCGATGCAGCACTTCGTGCCGTGGGGCGACAGCGGGATCTCCCTGGAGCTGATGCGGCGCGACCGCAGCGCCGACCCCGGGATGAACGAGCTGCTGATCGTCGCCGCGCTGCAGGCCGCCCCGGACCTCAAGATCAAGCAGGTGTCGCTGAACTTCGCGGTCTTCCGCTCCTCTCTGGAGCGTGGCGAGAAGCTCGGCGCGGGGCCGGTCATCCGGGTCTGGCGCGGGATGCTGATCTTCCTGTCCCGCTGGTACCAGATCGAGTCGCTGTACAAGTTCAACGACAAGTTCCGGCCGCGCTGGGAGCCCCGTTTCGTGGTCTTCCGCAACAGCCGTGACATCCCCCGGATCGGCCTGGCGGCGCTGCAGGCCGAGGGCTATCTGGAGCTGGGCCTGCCGCGCGTCCTGCGGCGCAGGAAGGCCGTTGAGCCCCGGCCGTGCGCGCATGTGCCGCGCGCGGCCGCCTCGCCGGGCGCGGTCGAGCGGGCCGCCTGACGGGGGTGCGGACGACCGGGCGGGCTGCCTGACGGGGCCCGGACGACCGGGCGGGCGGGCCGTCCCGTACGGCGTGCGGCGGGCCGGCGCCCCTGACGTCCCCGCATGCGGTGGCCGCAATCCGGCCGGTCGGCACACGGCCTACGCTGGTGCCATGAGTACCTTGCGTGGCCGGGTGGCCGGACTGCCGGACTGGGAACGCTGCGCGGTGATGGGCGTCGTCAATGTGACGCCCGATTCGTTCTCCGACGGCGGCGACTGGTTCGATACCGAACTCGCCGTCAAACACGGTCTCGACCTGGTGGCGCAGGGCGCCGACATGGTGGACGTGGGCGGCGAGTCGACCCGGCCGGGCGCGGCGCGGGTGGACCGGGACGAGGAGCTGCGCCGGGTCGTGCCGGTCGTCCGGGAGCTGGCCGCGGCCGGTGTCACGGTCTCCGTGGACACCATGCGGGCAGCGGTCGCCGAGCAGGCCGTGGAGGCCGGGGCGCGGTTGGTCAACGACGTCAGCGGGGGCGCCGCCGACCCGGCGATGGTGCCGGTGGTGGCCGCGCACCACGTGCCGTTCGTCGTGATGCACTGGCGTGGCCAGTCCATCGACATGAACAACCGTGCCGTCTATGGGGACGTGGTCGCCGAGGTCGTCGACGAGCTCGGGCAGAGCATGGAGCGCGCGGTGTCCGGCGGGATCGACCCGGACCGGATCGTCATCGACCCCGGCCTGGGCTTCGCCAAGGAAGCCGGGCACGATCTCGCGCTGGTCGCCCAGCTGGCGCGGCTGCGGGCGCTGGGCCGGCCGCTGCTGGTGGCCGCATCGAGGAAACGGTTCCTGGGCAGGGTGCTGGCGGGCGGCGAGGGAGCCGCCCCACCGCCGGCCCGGGAGCGGGATGCCGCGACGGCGGCGGTGTCGGCGATCGTGGCGCGAGAGGGGGCCTGGGCGGTGCGGGTGCACGAGGTCAGGGCGAGCGCGGATGCGGTACGGGTGGCCCGTGCCGTGGAGAGCGCGGCAGCGGCCGTTACGGCCGGTGGCAGCGAGGCGAGCGGGACGACGGCGACGACGGGAACGGTGTGAGCGGCTTGGGCCCACAGACGGACATCGAGCTGGTCGAGCAGGCGAACACCACCCTGTACGAGACCATCGAGCGCGGTGATCATGAGGCGCTGTCCGAGCTGTGGCTGGACGGTCAGGTGAGTGTGGTCCACCCGGGGTGGCCGGTGTTGCGGGGGCGCGGCGAGGTGCTGCGCTCGTACGCCCTGATCATGGCGAACACCGAGTACATCCAGTTCTTCCTCACGGACGTGGAGATCGACGTCATCGGTGACACCGCACTGGTGACCTGCACCGAGAACATCCTCAGCGGCGGGCCGGCCGAGGACGACGGCTCCGTGGGGCCGCTGATCGGCCAGCTGGTCGTGGCGACCAATGTCTTCCGGCGTACGGAGGACGGCTGGCGGGTGTGGTCGCACCACGGCTCGCCGGTGCTGGCGGACCGCGAGGACGAGGACGAGGACGACGAGAACGGGGGAGCCGGCGAGGGCGGCGAGGAGGCCCTCTGAGTGCTTTCCGGGAGGCTGCCGCCGGACGGGGGCGGATCCGGGCGCGGGCGGGGTGTGAGCCTTGCCATGGCCGCCCGCCCTTGCGCCCGGGGCACGGGGCTGCGCCACTGTCAGTGGTCGGTGTCAGCCATCTGGGTGAGGGCGCACCCGTTCGAGCCAAGTGCGGCACGGGTAGGGGTGGGGCGTGGGCAGGGGGGTAAGAGGGCCGCGCGGACGATCTCCCGGCCCGCTCGCTGCTGTCCCGTGGGGCAGCGCCTAGCAGCAGGACGGGATCTTGTCCATAGCCCCCGTGGGCGAGGACTGCCGGTACTCGAAGGTAGATTCGACGCGGGGCAGTGTTGCCGGATCGCTCCGGCGGCTGCCCGGAATCCGATGAACAGTGGCGCCAGAGGTGCCGTGGACCAGTGGGAGTGATTCGCGTGGATCGTGTCGCGCTGCGTGGGCTGAAGGCCCGAGGCCACCACGGGGTGTTCCCCCGGGAGCGCGAGGAAGGCCAGACCTTCATCGTCGACCTGGCGCTCGGTCTGGACACCCGCGAGGCCGCGGCCAGCGACGATCTCGCGAAGACCGTGCACTACGGCGTCGTGGCCGAGGAGGTGGTGGCCGTCGTGGAGGGCGAGCCCGTCGACCTCATCGAGACCCTGGCTGAGCGCATCGCCGACCAGTGCCTCAAGCACGAGGGCGTGCAGGAGGTGGAGGTGGTGGTGCACAAGCCGGACGCGCCGATCACCGTCCCCTTCGACGACGTGACCATCACCATCACTCGGAGCCGAGTATGAAGCCCACCCGCCACCCGACCACCACCCCGCACGGAGCCGTCGCGCACCGCCCCGGCCTGGGTGACCCGACCGTGCAGCCGGTGCCCGCCTCCGTAGTGGAGCAGGTGGACGCCGCCGATGTGACGCTCTCCAACCCCAAACGCGCCGTGATCTCCCTCGGCAGCAATCTCGGCAACCGCCTGGAGATCCTGCAGGGCGCCGTCGACGCGCTGGAGGACACCCCCGGCCTGCGGGTCAAGGCGGTCTCCCCGGTCTACGAGACCGTGCCGTGGGGCGTGGACCCCGGCTCCCAGCCGACGTACTTCAACGCCGTGGTGCTGATCAAGACGACGCTGCCGCCGGACTCCCTCCTGGAGCGCGGGCAGGCGATCGAGGAGGCGTTCGAGCGGGTCCGCGACGAGCGCTGGGGCCCGCGCACGATCGACGTCGACATCCTGGCGTATCAGGACGTGGTCTCCGACGAACCGCGGCTGACGCTGCCGCACCCGCGCGCCCACGAGCGGGCGTTCGTGCTGGTGCCGTGGCACGACATCGACCCGGAGGCCGTGGTCCCCGGTCACGGCGCGGTGGCCGAACTCCTGTCCGCGGTCGGCCGCGACGGAGTGGAACCGCGGGCGGACCTGGAACTGCGGCTGCCGGAGTAGTCGTTAAGGTTGCGGGCCGGCTCCCTGCGGGATGCATCCGTACGGAACGGACATGGTGGCCATGACGACAGGGACGGTTGTGACGGCAGGGAAGGGCATGACGGCGCGAGGGGCGATCGCTCGGTGAAGCAGCTACACATCAAGGTGCTGGTCGGGCTGTTCCTGGCGGCCGGGGTGCTGGCCTGGGGCGGCGCCCGGCTGTGGGACTCGTTCGGCACCCTGCCCAGCGTTCCGGTGGCCGCCCCGATCGTGCTGGCACTGATCGCCGCGGTGCTCGCCGCCACCGCGTTCTCGTTCCGGTCGCGGCTGCGCGCACAGCGCGAGCGCCGGCCGGGCGCCAAGGGCGTCGAACCGCTGGTGGCCGCCCGTGCGGTGGTCTTCGGGCAGGCCAGCGCGCTGGTGGCATCGCTGGTCGCGGGGCTGTACGGCGGTGTCGGCAGCTTTCTGCTGACGTCCGGGCTCGAGGTCACACCGCGCCGGGACCAGGCGATCTACGCCGCGCTGTCGGTGGTCGCCGGTGCGGCGGTGGTCGCCGCGGCGATCTTCCTGGAGCGGGTGTGCAAGCTGCCGGACGAGGACGGCAACGGCGGGGTGGACGCGGCGGTGTGACGCCGGTCCCGCCCCGCCGGCGAACCGGCGGTTAACGGCGTCGCGGGGCGCCCGGCAGCGTCGCCGTACACCGCATGCGGGTGCAGACCCCGGCCTCTCGCGAGCTGTGCGCACCGGCCGAGTCCAAGAGAATGGTCAAGAAGTAACCAGCGGGAAACGGATCGGTGTGCAGGGCCCCATAGATCCCGCACGCACGGTAAGTTTCTGGCCATGCCACGAGGACGCCACCGCCATTCACCACCCCTCCACCGGCTGCTTCCTCCCTCAGCGGTCGCCGGTGCGTCAATTGCCTGCGCCGCGGGCGCGTGGTTTGTCGGCGACGACCTGGTGCAACGGGTGCTCGCCGCGGGCGCGGCGGCCGCCGCACTCACCGGCGCCGTCCTTCTGCGGAACTGGGACCGCAACGCCGGCCGACGAGTTGCCGAACTCACCCGCGCCCGGGTACGCGACGAGTGGCGCACCGAGGAGCGGATAGCCGAACTCGAAACGGACGTCGAGGAATCCCGCGAGATCCGGAACGGCCTGGAGACCAAACTGCGCGCCAAGCGCGCCGAATTGGCCCGGCTGCGCAGCGAACACGCCGAGCTGCTCCGTCGATACGCCACCGCCGAGACGGAGCGGGCCACCGCTCTGGAGGGCCGACGGCTGCTCGCCATCGAGGCCGCCGCCCCGGCCAAGGCACTGCCGGCCGTCGCCGGCCTTTCCCGGGCCCTTCACTCCGCCAAGCGCCCGGCGCCGCGCGGGCAGGAGCAAGCACCAGGCACGGGGGAGGCCACCGTCCCGGCCCGGCGCGAGCCCGCCACGGCCGCGGACCGCCCGGCCGCCGCCACCTTCGCGCAGGCCGACCAGGCGCTGCGCCGGCTGGCGCGCAACGCCGCCCGGCAGCGCGCCGCCCAGAAGTCCGGGCGGTCGCCGAAGGGCGGTGCCGGAGCCGACGGGGGCACCCGTTCCGGACCGCCCGCCGGCCGCGAGGACCAGGGCGGCCAGGACGGTGAGAAGGGCCGGGGGAAGAACCCGGCGGCAGCCGCACAGCGCACGGGCGAGACCGACCACGCCCGTACGGCCACCGCCGCCGGACCCGCGCTCCGCCCGGTACCGGCCACCGCCGCTGCCCTCACCCCGGCCCGCCCCACCGCCTCCCGTGCGATGGGCGGCTTCGACTTCTTCGGCAATGCGACCGCCGCCGGCCCCCGGCAGCTGACCGCGCCGCTGGAGGAGGATCTGGCGGACGTCGTCGGAGACGAGGCCCTCGCCGAACAGTCGGCCCGTACGCAGCCGTCCGCGGAGCGCACCGGGGCCGAGGAGGCGCAGACCGAGGGAGAAACCACCACCGGCAGCGGCGAGGTCATCGACCTGACCGCGCACGACGAGACCGAACAGCTCGACCTGGGCGCACTGCGCACCGCCATCTCCTGACCCGGTCGGACAGCCGCCTGGCCCCGGAGCGTTCGTCAGCTCCGGGGCCGGACTGTTTCCCGGGCCGGCGGCCTTCCGTGCTCGGTGGGCCCTCGTTGTCCACAGGGTGTGGATGGCTCGTCGTGCGGACGGGAGCGCCTGGAGTGCCGGGAGCGCCGGGAGCAGACCGAAATCCGGCAGGCGTTCACGGCCGCGGCCCGTCGGTCCGTCCGCCAGGAGGCCCGTCGGGCGCCCTGCCCGCCTCCTTGTCGGCGCCCTGCCCGCCTACTTGTCGATGTCGCCGACGACGAAGAACAGCGAGCCGAGGATGGCGACCATGTCGGCGACCAGCGTGCCCGGCAGCAGCTCCACCAGCGCCTGGATGTTGTTGAACGACGCCGAGCGCAGCTTGAGGCGGTAGGGGGTCTTGTCGCCCTTGGAGACGAGGTAGTAGCCGTTGATGCCGAGAGGGTTCTCGGTCCAGGCGTACGTCGCGCCCTCGGGGGCCTTCAGGACCTTGGGGAGCCGCTGGTTGACCGGCCCCGGCGGCAGCTCCGCGATCCGGTCCAGGCAGGCGTCGGCCAGATCGAGCGCATTGTGGCTCTGCGCCAGCAGGCACTCGAAGCGGGCCAGGCAGTCGCCCTCCTCCCGGGTGACGACCTGCAGCGTGGACTGCAGCTCCCCGTACGCCAGATACGGCTCGTCGCGCCGCAGATCGAAGTCGACACCGGAGGCGCGGGCGATCGGCCCGGAGACCCCGTACGCATGCACCGTCTCCGGCGCGAGCACACCGACCCCGCGGGTACGGCCACGGAAGATCTCGTTGCCCAGGACCAGGTTGTCGAAGACATCCATCCGGGAACGCACATCGGCCACCGCCTGCCGCGCCCGGCCGAGCCAGCCGGCCGGCAGGTCCTCCTTGAGGCCGCCGACGCGGTTGAACATGTAGTGCATCCGGCCGCCGGAGATCTCCTCCATGACGGTCTGGAGTTCCTCCCGCTCCCGGAAGGCGTGGAAGACGGGGGTGATGCCACCGAGCTCCAGGGGGTACGAGCCGAGGAACATCAGATGGTTCAGCACGCGGTTCAGCTCCGCGAGCAGGGTCCGCAGCCAGACGGCGCGCTCGGGCACCTCCATGCCCAGCATCCGCTCGACGGCCATGACCACGCCCAGCTCGTTGGAGAACGCCGACAGCCAGTCGTGCCGGTTGGCGAGCATGATGATCTGGCGGTAGTCGCGCGCCTCGAAGAGCTTCTCGGCGCCGCGGTGCATATAGCCGATCACCGGCTCGGCGTGCTGAATACGCTCGCCGTCCAGGACGAGGCGCAGCCGCAGCACGCCATGCGTCGAGGGGTGCTGCGGGCCGATGTTCAGCACCATGTCGGTGCTCTCCGCCGCGCCGCCGATGCCGACCGTCGTCTCCGTCATGGGAACAGTCTTGCAGCACGCCCACCCGGCAGCCGCCCTGGCCCTCAGGCGGCGCCCCCGGCACCGAGCAGCCCCGCGCACGCCCCGCCCACCGGCTCCAGCAGCCAGCCGAAGCCGCCGAGGCCCGCCGGATCGGTCAGCTCCGCCGCCGACCCGGCCGCGCTGAGCGCCCGTACGTACCCGGCCGGATCGGTGGCGGCCAGGGTGAGCGGCGGGCGTCGGCCGTCCACGCCCAGGGCGTGCAGCGCCTCGCGCTGGGGCAGCCGCTCGGCCGACGGTCCGGCACAGGCGTCCAGTGCCACATGCGCCGTGATGTCGCAGCTGCCGTCCGGGACGGGACGCACCTCGCGGCCGTCACGGAAGCCGGTGAGCGTGCCGAACAGCGGACGGCCGCCCCGTTCGTGCGCATAGTCGGCGGCGACGGCCAGACCGGCGCGCAGCGTACGGACGGCCCGTGCCCAGGCCTCGTCCCGGGGGCGGCCGATTTCGGCGCGCACACCGGGGGAGGCGCCTCCGGTGGCGCCGGGGGCCAGGGGCGGTGTCCACCAGCGGCGGAGCCACTCCGCGTCCGCGCCGTCCACCGGCCCGCCCAGCCGCTCCGTGCCGTCGGCGCGGACGAGCACCCGGCGCGGCACCCCGTCGTCATCCGTCTCGACGACCTCGACCGGCACATTGTCGAGCCATTCGTTCGCGAACAGCAGGCCGGTGACCGAACCCGGCGCGGGCAGCTCGCCCCGCCAGTCGATCCGCGGATCGAGCCCCTGGGGGCGCGCGGCCCGCTCGACCGCGTACGGGCGCACCCGCGCGGAGAGCTTCGCGGGCAGCGCGGCCAGCACGCCGGTGAGCAGTTCGCCGCGCCCCGCGCCCACATCGACCAGCGCCAGCTCGTCCGGGTGGCCCAGCGCGGCGTCGACGCGGCCCAGGAGGGTGGCGACGGCGCCCGCGTAGAGCGGCGAGACATGGACGGAGGTGCGGAAGTGGCCGGCCGGGCCGGGGCCGCCGGGCCGGGTGTAGAAGCCGCTGTCCGGGCCGTACAGCGCCCGCTCCGTGGCCTCGCGCCACCCGCACCACTCGTTCGTCACCTGCCCCACGGTACGGGCGGGCGCCGGCCCGTACCGACGGCACGACGTGCCGCCCGTCCAGCGGTCCGACACATTTGGTGCAGGAAGTCTCCACCTTGGGGAGTAGGCCCGGCGCACAGGATCGCTCGCTCGGTTGACTCGTACACGTATCCACGGTGCCTACGCTGGGTTACGTGCAGCGCCTCTACGACTTTCTCCGCAGGCACCCGACAGGGGTGGACACTTTCTGGGCCGTCCCCCTTTTCGGGATTACCAGTCTGTGGGTCGCGAGCCGTACCGAAGGGCCCCAGCAGGCCATCGCCATGATCTTCACCCTCGGCCTGAGCCTCGTCGTCGCGCTGCGCCGCAAGGCCCCCGTGAAGATGCTGTTGCTGACGGCCGTCATCGGCGTCGGCCAACTGGTCTTCGCCATCGAGACCAACCCCGGCGACGCCGCGATGTTCGCGATCACCTACACCGTCGCATCCGGGCCCACCGTCCCCCGCTGGGCCTCCCGCTGTGCGCTCGTCGGCGCCGTCTTCGGCCCCGCCCTCTCCTTCTGGCGCTTCCAGGACGAAGTCGACGGCAGGGGGACGGGGGAAAGCCTGGTCATCACCGTGCTGCTCACTGTGCCCTTCGTGCTGGCCTGGGTGCTCGGCGACTCCATGCGCACCCGCCGCGCCTACTGGGCGCAGCTGGAAGAGCGGGCTGCCCGGCTGGAGAAGGAGCGCGAGGCGCAGTCCCGGATCGCGGTCGCGGCCGAGCGCGCCCGGATCGCCCGCGAACTGCACGATGTCGTCGCCCACAACGTCTCGGTGATGGTCGTCCAGGCCGACGGCGCCGCCTATGTCCTCGACGCCGCGCCCGAGCAGACCCGGCAGGCCCTGGAGACGATCTCCGGCACGGGGCGCCAGGCGCTGGCCGAAATGCGCCGCCTGCTGGGCGTGCTCCGCACCGGCGAACAGCCAGAGGGCGGCGAATACGTCCCCCAGCCGGGCGTCGAACAGCTCACCGACCTCATGGACCAGGTACGCAGCGCGGGACTGCAGGTCGACTTCCAGGTGGAGGGCGAACCCCGCGAGCTGCCCAGCAGCGTCGCACTGACCGTCTACCGCATCGTCCAGGAAGCGCTCACCAACACCCGCAAACACGGCGGCCCCGATGTAAGGGCGACCGTCCGGCTCTCCTACCGGGACGACGATCTCGATCTGCTCGTCGAGGACGACGGACGAGGCGCGCAGCGCGAGCTCTACGACGAGGGCGGCGCGGACGGCCTCGGCCACGGCCTCATCGGGATGCGCGAGCGGGTCGGCATGGTCGGCGGCACCCTGACCGCGGGGCCGCGGCCGGGCGGCGGCTTCCGCGTCAGCGCCGTACTCCCGCGCAAACCGGCCCCGTGAGGGCGCGAACCGGCCCGGACGGGTCGGCGTCCTACCGGTGAGGACCACCGACGCACCCGACGCACCCGACCCACCCGCACTCCACCACGTACGCTCAGCCCCCACTCCTGCTCGAAGGGACCCCCTGCCATGGCCATCCGCGTGATGCTCGTCGACGACCAGGTGCTGCTGCGCACCGGTTTCCGGATGGTGCTGGCCGCCCAGCCCGACATGGAGGTCGTCGCGGAGGCGGGCAACGGGGTGGAGGCCCTGGAGGTGCTGCGCAGCACCCAGGTCGATGTGATCCTCATGGACGTACGGATGCCGCATCTGGACGGTGTCGAGGCCACCCGGCGGATCTGCGAGGGCGGGCAGAAGGAGGGCGCCCCGAAGGTGCTCATCCTGACCACCTTCGACCTGGACGAGTACGCCTTCTCCGCGCTCAAGGCCGGGGCCAGCGGCTTCATGCTCAAGGATGTGCCGCCGAGTGAACTGCTCGGCGCGATCCGGGCGGTGGAGAGCGGCGACGCGGTCGTCGCACCGTCCACCACCCGCCGGCTCCTCGACCGTTTCACGCCGATGCTGCCCGCCACCTCCAGCGAACCGTCCCGGCCCGAGCTGGACCGGCTGACGGACCGCGAGCGGGAGGTGCTGCTGCTGGTCGCCCAGGGCCTGTCGAACGGTGAGATCGCGGCGCGGCTGGTGCTCTCCGAGGCCACGGTCAAGACCCATGTGGGCCGCATCCTGACCAAGCTGAGCCTCCGGGACCGGGTCCAGGCGGTGGTGCTGGCGTATGAGACGGGGCTGGTGCGGGCGGGGGGAGCGGGGGCCTGAGGGCCACCGATCTGGGCTTCACCGGTCGAGAGCCGCTGCGCCGCGGTCAGCCGCGGCGACGCACTCGCGGCGAAGGGCACGGCGGCGGTTCCTTCGGAACCACTGCGCGGTGCGCGACGGAAGCGCCGCCGGGCCGGTGCCGCCGGGGCGGTGCCCCGGGCCCCCGACGCCCCGGGGCCGCGCGCTCAACGCAGCACGCCCTCAAGGAAGTCGCTGCCCAGCCGGGCCACCACCTGGAGGTCCAGCTGGTGCAGCACATAGCGCCCCCGGCGCCGCGTCTGGATCAGCCCGGCCTTCTTCAGCGTGGCGATATGCCGCGACACCTCCGGGGAGGTGATGCCGAACGCGTTCGCCAGCTCCCCCGTCGTATGCGGCCCCCGGGACAGCGTCCGGCACAGCTGCATCCGCATCGGATGACCCAGCGCCTCCAGCCGCTGCTGGACGAGTTCCAGCGCGGCCGGCGCCGGCAACTCGGGGCCGGCGACCGGGTACTGCAGCACAGGGCGCCAGCCCGGAGCATGGCTGAACAGCAGATGCGGCCAGCCGAACGACGTCGGCAGGAAGGTGACGCCCGGGTCCGCCGCGTTCGCGAACGCCGTCCCACGCCCCCGGGCCAGCTTGTCGAGCACGATGCGGGTACCGCCGCCGTCCGGCACATCCTCCAGGGACAACGCTTTCGACGTCGCGCTCAGCGTCTCGGCCAGGCCCTTGCGGCGCAGCAACTCGGTCTTGTGCCGGGCATCGGCCGCCAGTTGGATGCCCACCCGTCGCCAGATGTCCCCGAAGAACGCCTCCTCGCAGTCCTCGAACAGGCGGCGCAGCCACACCCGCAGGCCGTCGGGGTCGGTGAGCATCCGGTCGGTGAAGGCCGCCTGCCGCGGGCCGCGCGCGGCGGCCATCTCCCGTACCCGCGCCCGCTCGTCCGCGTCGACCAGCGGCGACGGGGTGGGTCGGGTGTAGCGCGCCGAGCAGGTGATCTCGAACGCGGCGGCCACGAACTGCCCGTCGTCGATCTTGTCCAGCTCGTCCAGTTCCTCGGACAGCGTCGCCCCGGGGCGGGCCGGCAGCAGGATGTCGGAACGGGAGGACCGCCACAGGAAATCCGCCTCGCACAACCGGTCGGCGAGGTCGGCCTTCAGCGCCGCGTTGGTGGCGGTGACCCAGCCGTGCAGCCCGGGGTGGTGCCCCGGCTCGGACAGCGCATGCAGCGCGGCGCCCAGCTCCGCCAAGGGGGACGGGGAGAAGACGACGCGCTCCGGCGGCAGCCCGGTGATGTCGATGACGTTGGACATGCGCCCATCATGCGCGAGGCCCCCACCTGCACGGACGTCATTTGACGGCTCCCGTCAATCGACGCGCCACGAGCGACCGGACCACCGCACAGTGAGGGACATGAACGCCGGTCAGCAGCACCTCCTCGACACCTACCGCGCCGCCCAGCGGGGCGAAGCCGCACCACCCGCCCCGGGCACCCACACCGCCCGCACCACCCGCGAGATCCAGCAGTGGTACCGCTTCCGAGCCATCGTCACGGCCCCCGCCGACCGCCTGCCCGCCCGCATCCGCCGCGCCGTACGTTCAGCTGTACGTTCAGCGGCGGCGGCTTTGCTCCGCGGGGGGTCGGCGAGGGCGGTGCCTGGGGGGCGGCGGGGGTGACGCCTGGGGGGGGGCGGCGGGGTCGGTGTCCGCGGGGGCGACGGTGCCGACGTCCAGGGCGTCTTGATTCCCCCCCGCCCGCCTCATCTCCCCACGCGCCTCATCTCCCCACGCGCCTCATGCCCCCACGCGCCTCATGCCCCCATGCGCCTCATCCCCCCATGTGCCTCATCCCCCCCATGTGCCTCACGAAGTCCACGAACACCCCGGTTGCCGAGCGGATGTCGCCGTCCGTCCAGTCCAGGGCGGACGTACCAACCGTGATCTCGGTCAGCGCCACCCCGGGCGGGCCGGACGGGGCAGGCTCGTACCAGTCGCCGAACAGCGCGGTCCCGGTTTCCTCCGCCTGGCGCACGACTGCCTCGTTCAGCAGCTCGGGTGGGTGCGGCAGCCACACCTGGAACTGGTGGGTGTGCGGCACCCCGGGATGCACCCGGAACCACGGCACACCGGCCTCGGCCAGGCGCTCGCCCAGCGCATGGGCCACGACCTTCGCATGGGCCACGTACTCCGGCAGCCGTGGCAGCTCACGGTCCAACCCGGCCAGGGCGGCCAGCGCGGCCGGCCACTGCTGGAACAACTGGCCGCCGTACCGGTGCCGCCAGGCCCGCGCCTCCTCGACGAAGTCCTCGGTGCCCGCGAGCGCGGCGCCCGATATACCGCCCAGCGACTTGTAGTAGGAGACATACACGCTGTCCGCGAGGGCCGCGATCTCCGGGAGCGGGCGGCCGAAGTGCGGGCCGCACTCCCACAGGCGCGCGCCGTCGATGTGCACCACCGCCTCACGGTCCCGCGCCGCCTCCACCGTCGCGGTCAGCTCGTCCCATGTCGGCAGCACGAATCCGGCGTCCCGCAGCGGGAGTTCGAGGGCGAGGGCCCCGAACGGCTCCGGCAGGGCGTATATCTCCGCGGCGGTCGGTGGCCGCGGGGCGTTCGTCGGATGCACCATGCGCAGCCCGCTGACCACCGCACAGGCATCGCGCTCATGTATCTCCAGATGCGACAGCGGATGGCCGGCGACCGTCGCGTTGCCCGTACGCCCCGCCCAGCAGCGCAGCGCCACCTGCTGGGCCATCGTGCCGGTCGGGAAGAAGGCGGCGGCCTCGGTGCCCAGGGCGCCCGCGGTCCGGCGCTCCAGCTCGCCGATGATGCCGTCGTCGTTGCCGTAGACGTCCGTCCAGCCGTCCAGGTCGTAGGCGGCCGGGGCGTCGGCCACCAGGCGGTCCAGCCGCTCGCGGACCGTCTCCCGCCGCACGCCGTCCGACAGCACACGCCGTGCGCCGCGGAACGCCGCGCGCATCCGCTCCCGCTCGACGCGAGCGACCCCGGCCCCGGCCGGAGCGCCGCCCGGAGCACCGCCCCCGGCACCCTGCGAGGCACCACCCGAACCGTCCCTCCCCGCCCCGCTCGCCGGACGCCCGGAGCCCTCCCGCGCCACCCCGCTCGAAACGCCGCCCGACGAGCTCCCCGAAACGCCGCCCGACGAGTCCCCCGAAACGCCGCCCGACGAGCTCCCCGAAGCGCCGTCCGACACGTTCCCCGAAGCGCCGTCCCAAGCACCGCCCCACGCGTCCCCCGAGGCACCGCCCGAAGCTCCCCGTGAGCCCCCGTCCGTGCCGCGTCCGCCTGCTTCCTTCATCCGCCTCACACCCCCCGTCGTGCCCTGCCCCGGCCCGCGCCTTCGCGTGCCGTCGCATCGATCCTCGCCCAGCCCCGCGCGGCCCCGCGACCCGTGTGGATAACTCTCGGGAGAGACCCCGGTCTCACCTTCCGCACAGCTCTGAAAGCCACCGGAAACACTCGCGTAGCATGGCGAGGAATCGTCCGGTACCCCCCGCGGACTGGAACGGAAGGCCATTGCCGCGTGAATGCAATCCCACCCCTCGAGGCCCAGGACCGCCCCGCCCGGCTGACCGTCGGGGTCGTCGGCGCGGGCCGTGTCGGGCCCGCTCTCGCCGCTGCGCTGCAGCTCGCAGGGCATCGCCCGGTTGCCGTGTCGGGCGTGTCGGACACCTCCGTACGCCGCGCCGCCGAGCTGCTGCCCGACGTTCCGCTGGTCGCCCCGGCCGAGGTCCTCGCCCGCGCCGACCTGGTCCTGCTGACCGTCCCCGACGATGCCCTGGCCGGCCTGGTCAGCGGCCTCGCCGAGACCGGCGCCGTACGGCCCGGTCAGCTGCTGGTGCACACCTCGGGGCGGTACGGAACGGCGGTCCTGGACCCGGCCACCCGCGCCGGCGCCCTGCCGCTCGCCCTGCACCCGGCCATGACGTTCACCGGCACCTCCGTGGACGTCCAGCGGCTGGCCGGCTGCTCGTTCGGTGTGACCTCGCCCGACGAGCTGCGGATGGCCGCCGAGGCACTGGTCATCGAGATGGGCGGGGAGCCCGAGTGGATCGCCGAATCCGCCCGCCCGCTCTACCACGCGGCGCTTGCCATCGGCGCGAATCACCTGGTCACGCTCGTCGCCCAGTCGATGGAGCTGCTGCACGACGCGGGGGTGCAGGCCCCGGACCGAATGCTGGGACCGCTGCTCGGCGCCGCCCTCGACAATGCGCTCCGGTCCGGTGACGCGGCGCTGACCGGCCCGGTCGCACGGGGCGACGCCGGCACCGTCGCCGCCCATATCGCCGAGCTGCGCCGGCACGCGCCGCAGAGCGTCTCCGGGTACCTCGCCATGGCCCGTACGACCGCGGACCGGGCGCTGGCCCACGGTCTGCTGAAGCCGGAACTGGCCGAGGACCTGCTCGATGTGCTCGCCGACTCCGACGACGGCCCCGGCACCGCCCCCGGCACCCCGGACGCCTCCGGCCCGGACCCCGACGCTCCCGGCCACGGCCCCGAGGGAGGCGACCGATGACCTCCTCGCCCCTGAGCCCGCCCCCCGGACCGGGTCCCTACCCGGACGCCATGAACCAGGAGCCGGACCAGCCCATGGACGAGAGCCGCCCCGCCCAGCCCGTCCACCCCGCCCGGCCCGTCCACCCCTCCCGCCCCGTGCACCTCCTCCACACCGCCGCCGCCCTCCGCGATCTGCCCCGCGGCACCGGAGCCCGCGCCGTCGTCATGACCATGGGCGCGCTGCACGAGGGCCATGCCACCTTGATCCGCGCCGCCCGCCGCCGGGTCGGTCCGCAGGGCCAGGTCGTCGTCACGGTCTTCGTCAATCCGCTGCAGTTCGGGGCGGGCGAGGACCTGGACCGCTATCCGCGCACCCTGGACGCGGACACGGAGCTGGCGGCCGCCGCGGGCGCGGATGTCGTCTTCGCCCCGTCCGCCGACGAGGTCTACCCGGGCGGAGAACCGCAGATCCGGATCGCCGCGGGCCCCATGGGCACCCTCCTGGAGGGCGCCAGCCGCCCCGGGCACTTCGACGGGGTGCTGACCGTCGTCGCCAAGCTGCTGCATCTGACCGCGCCGGACCTCGCCTTCTTCGGGCAGAAGGACGCCCAGCAGCTCGCGGTCATCACACGGATGGCCGCCGACCTCAACTTCCCCGCCGAGATCGTCGGGGTCCCCACGGTGCGCGAGGACGACGGCCTCGCCCTCTCCAGCCGCAACCGCTACCTCTCCGCCCCGGAGCGGCGCACCGCGCTCGCGCTGTCGGCGGCGCTGTTCGCGGCCCGCGACCGGCTCGCCGCCGAGGAGGCGCTGCGCGCCCGCGCCGCCTCCACGGGCCACCCGGCGCAGGACCGTGCCGCGGCGCTGGCCGCCCTCGGCGAGGACCGGGCCGCCGCCGACGCCCATGCCGTCGCCTACGCCGCCGCGGGGCCCCCGCACGGCCCGTCTACGGCGCGGGCCGCGGCCCGCGCCGTACTGGACGACGCCGCCCGCCTCGACCCGCCGCTCACCCTCGACTACCTGGCGCTGGTCGACCCGTCCGACTTCACCGAGATCCCGGACGCCTACGAGGGCGAGGCCCTCCTCGCGGTCGCCGCCAGGGTCGGCACCACCCGGCTGATCGACAACATCCGTCTCGTCTTCGGAGCCGGCGGACGATCCGGCCCGACGGCCGCCCCCCAGGACGGCACCCTCACGGACGCCGCCACTCCGGACGCCGTCACTCCGGGCGCTGCCACTCCAGACGCTGCCACTTCGGACGGCCCCGCTTCCGGCTCACCCGCCGCACCTCCCACCACCCCCCAAGGCCCCCTCGGAGCGACCCGATGACCGCCACCGGAACAGGTACCGGACCCGGCCCCGCAGCAGGCACCGGCATATGCCTGACTGCCCCCGCCCCCGGCTGGTCCATCGAAGCGGATGTCGTCGTGGTGGGCTCCGGGGTGGCCGGGCTGACCGCCGCGCTGCGCTGCGCCGCGGCCGGCCGCCGGACCGTCGTCGTCACCAAGGCCCGTCTGGACGACGGCTCCACGCGCTGGGCACAGGGCGGGATCGCGGCGGCGCTCGGCGACGGCGACACCCCGGAGCAGCATCTGGCCGACACCCTCGTGGCGGGCGCCGGTCTGTGCGACGAGGCCGCCGTACGGGCCCTGGTCACCGAAGGCCCGGACGCCGTCCACCGGCTGATCGGCACCGGAGCCCGCTTCGACACCGCACCGGGCAGCGACGAGATAGCGCTCACCCGCGAGGGCGGCCACCACCGCCGCCGTATCGCGCACGCCGGCGGCGACGCCACCGGGGCCGAGATCTCCCGTGCGCTCGTCGAGGCGGTCCGCGCCGCCGGGCTGCGCACCATCGAGAACGCGCTGGTCCTCGACCTGCTCACGGACGCCGACGGCCATACGGCCGGTGTCACCCTGCACGTCATGGGGGAGGGCCAGCACGACGGCGTCGGGGCCGTCCACGCCCCGGCGGTGGTGCTCGCCACCGGGGGTATGGGGCAGGTCTTCTCCGCGACCACCAACCCGGCGGTCTCCACCGGCGACGGGGTGGCCCTGGCACTGCGCGCCGGTGCGGAAATCTCCGATCTGGAATTCGTCCAATTCCACCCCACCGTCCTGTATTTGGGGCCGGAAGCGGAAGGCCAGCAGCCGCTGATCTCCGAGGCAGTACGGGGCGAGGGCGCCCACCTCGTTGACGCCGACGGCACCCGCTTCATGGTCGGCCGGCACGAACTCGCCGAGTTGGCACCGCGTGACATCGTCGCCAAGGAGATCATGCGCCGGGCGCACGAACAGGGCGTCGAGCACATGTATTTGGACGGCCGGCACTTCGGCCCCCAGATGTGGGCGACCCGTTTCCCGACCATCCTCGCCGCCTGCCGCAGCCATGGCATCGACCCGGTCACCGAGCCGATACCGGTCGCCCCGGCCGCGCACTACGCCTCCGGCGGCGTACGCACCGATCTGCGCGGGCGCACCACGGTCCCCGGCCTCTACGCCTGCGGCGAGGTGGCCTGCACCGGCGTCCACGGTGCCAACCGGCTCGCCTCCAACTCCCTTCTGGAGGGCCTGGTTTTCGCCGAGCGGATCGCCTCGGACATCGCCGGGACCCACGCCGCGGAAGCCGCGGCGGGCGGCGCCTCCGGCACGCCGTCGCACGGCTGGGCGGAGCACACCGAGCACACCGCGCCCCCCGCCCCGTCCGCGCCCCGCACCGCCCTTCCGCTGCTCGCCCCGGAAACCCGTACGGCCGTGCAGCGGACCATGACCGCCGGCGCCGGGGTGCTGCGCAGCGCGGAGAGCCTCGCCCGGGCGGCCGCCGAACTGGACCGCCTCCACCGGGAGGCGACCACGGCGGCCGGCCCGACGGGCCGTCACGCACCGGCCGGTGCGACCGCCACCGGGAGCGCCGCCGCCCCCGCCGACCGCAAGGCCCCCGAGCCCGGCGTGGAAGCCTGGGAGGCCACCAACCTCCTGTGCGTCGCCCGGGTGCTGGTCGCCGCGGCGCAGCGCCGGGCGGAGACCCGCGGCTGCCATTGGCGCGAGGACCACCCGGACCGGGACGATGCCTCCTGGCGCCGCCATTTCCGCATCACCCTGGAAGCGGACCGCGCGCTGACCATCCATACGACGGCGACCGCCGAATTCCCGCCGACCGTCACCCCGTAGCCACCGATCCCACCGCCTGCCGAGACAGACCGCACCGCACACCCACCTTCCCGAATACGGAGCCCACCCCGTGAGCAGCACCCCCGACGACCTCCCCCTCCTCCAGATCGGCGGGCCCACCGGCGGCGCCACCGGCGGCGCCCCCGCCGGAGGCTGCGGCGACGCCTGCGGCTGTGGCGGCGACGAGAGCGCGTACGAGATCGACCCGCTGACCTGCGGCCTCGACCCCGACCTGGCCGCGCTCCTGGTGGCCGCCGGCCTCGACCCCGTCCAGGTCGAGGACATCGCGCATCTCGCCGTCGACGAGGACCTCGACCAGGGCGTGGATGTCACGACCGTGGCGACCGTCCCCGAAGACGCGGTCGCCACCGGCGACTTCACGGCCCGCGAGGCCGGTACGGTCGCCGGGCTGCGGATCGCCGAGGCGGTGCTGTCCATCGTCTGCACCGACGAGTTCGCGGTCGAGCGGCACGTCGACGACGGCGACCGGGTCGCGGCCGGCACCCCGCTGCTGAGCGTCACCACCCGCACGCGTGATCTGCTCACCGCCGAGCGCAGCGCGCTGAACCTGCTGTGCCGGCTGTCCGGCATCGCGACCGCGACCCGGGCCTGGGCGGATGTGCTCGACGGCACCAAGGCCAAGGTCCGCGACACCCGCAAGACGACGCCGGGCCTGCGCGCCCTGGAGAAGTTCGCGGTGCGCTGCGGCGGCGGCGTCAACCACCGGATGTCGCTGTGCGACGCGGCGCTGATCAAGGACAACCACGTGGTCGCGGCGGGCGGCGTCGCCGCGGCGTTCACGGCCGTACGGAACGAGTTCCCCGGGGTGCCGATCGAGGTGGAGGTCGACCGGATCGACCAGATCCCGCCGATCCTCGCCGAGGGCGCCGACCTGATCCTGCTGGACAACTTCACCCCCGAGCAGACCCGGGAGGCGGTGGCCCTGGTCGGCGGCCGCGCGATGCTGGAGTCGTCGGGCCGGCTGACCCTCGACAACGCCCGCGCCTACGCCGAGACCGGCGTCGACTACCTCGCGGTGGGCTCGCTCACCCACTCCTCCCCGATCCTCGACATCGGTCTCGACCTGCACGAGGACGACGGGCAGGGTGACCGGGGCGCGGCCGACGATGTGCGTGAGGACCGCTGACCGCCATGCTGCTGACCATTGACGTAGGAAACACCCACACGGTTCTCGGCCTCTTCGACGGCGAGGAGATCGTCGAGCACTGGCGGATCTCCACCGACGCCCGGCGCACCGCCGACGAGCTCGCCGTCCTCCTCCAGGGCCTGATGGGGATGCATCCGCTGCTCGGCGACGACCTGGGCGACGGCATCGAGGGCATCTCCATCTGCTCCACGGTGCCCTCCGTCCTGCACGAGCTGCGTGAGGTCACCCGCCGCTACTACGGCGATGTGCCGGCCGTCCTGGTGGAGCCGGGCGTCAAGACGGGCGTGCCGATCCTCATGGACAACCCCAAGGAGGTCGGCGCCGACCGGATCATCAACGCGCTGGCGGCCGTCGAGCTCTACGGCGGCCCCGCGGTGGTCGTCGACTTCGGCACGGCCACCACCTTCGACGCGGTCAGCGCGCGCGGTGAGTACGTCGGCGGCGTGATCGCACCGGGCATCGAGATCTCGGTGGACGCGCTGGGCGTCAAGGGCGCCCAGCTCCGCAAGATCGAACTGGCCCGGCCGCGCAGCGTCATCGGCAAGAACACCGTGGAGGCCATGCAGTCCGGCATCCTCTACGGGTTCGCGGGCCAGGTCGACGGGGTGGTGCAGCGCATGGCGCGGGAGCTGGCCGACGACCCGGACGACGTGACCGTGATCGCCACCGGCGGGCTGGCGCCGATGGTGCTCGGTGAGTCGTCGGAAATCGACGAGCACGAGCCGTGGCTCACCCTCATCGGTCTGCGGCTGGTCTACGAGCGGAATATCGCCCGCTCGTAACGGAACTCCGCCCGGTCCGCAGAAGCCTTTCCCGGCGCCGGACGATCGGTGGTGCGGCTCGCTGCCGCGCCACCGTTCACGAATTAAGCGGCTTTTGTCGGAAATGGTCGTAAAGTCGCCACATGCCAATGCCAAACGGAACCCGCGGCGGCATGGCGTTCAGCGCCGATGAGTTGCGTGTGCTCCGTCGCGCCCTCGCCCATGCCCTGCAGACGACGTCCCACCCCGCCCCGCTCGGCGCCCTCGGTACCGAGCGGTCCCAGGACATCCAGGAATACCTCCGGCTGGCCGAGGCGGTCGACGAGGCGGTCCGCGAAGGCGGCCGGCTGCGCGCCTTCCTCCTCGCCGACCTCGCCCGCTACCGCGCGGCCCTGCCCGGCTCGGCCACCGGCTATCTCGCGCAGCTGAAGGAGGCGCTGGCAGCGGGCCATGTCCCCGGCCCCGACGATCTCGCCGCACTGCGCTCGCTCCCGCGGTCCGGCACAGCGGCCGGGCGCGAGCGCCGCAGCGCCCTGCTGCGCCACTGCGAGCAGCTCGCCGAACAATCCGTACGAACCCGGCTGCGCGCGCTGCCAGGCGGCCGCTCAGCCACCCGCAGCGGGCGGGAGTCCGAGCCCGAGCGGGAGCCGAAGCCGGAGCGCAAGCCGGAGCCCGCGCCGGCGCCGCGACCCAAGGGCCCCCAGCGGGACCGGCCGATCCCCACACCGGGCGAAGTGTTCCCGCCCCGCCGCAAGCCCGCCCCGCCCCCCGAGAGCCGCACCGCCTGAGCGCTGCGTACTCTGGAATCTCACGCCCCAAAGGAGGCATACGCCATGGATTACGTCGCAGCGCTGCTCCCGCCCGTAGTGATGGCCGTGGCCTTCACCGCCCTGATCATGACGATCATCAAGAGCCAGGGCGGGGCGAACAAGGCCAAGGAGGACGCCGCTGTGGACGCCGCTCTGGCGCGCGCCGAATCCGCCGGTCAGGAGCCCACGGCGCACGGCGCCTGAGCCGCCCGCCGCCATTTCGGCGGCCCGCACGCACCGTACGACCCGGGATGGACCGTCCCGGGTCGTACATCCTTTTTCCGGCCCAAACGCAACGAGATCAACGGGCATTCGCGACATCTCCCACTATTGTTCTTGTGTGCCGAGACGCTTGGGTGATCTGGAAGACGCGGTCATGACGCGGGTCTGGGAGTGGAACCGCCCGGTCACCGTCCGCGAAGTCCTGGAAGATCTGCAGAAGGAACGGTCCATCGCCTACACCACGGTCATGACCGTATTGGACAACCTTCACCAGAAGGGCTGGGTGCGCCGCGAAGCAGAAGGCCGCGCCTACCGATATGAGGCGGTCTCCACCCGCGCCGCCTACGCGGCCGCACTGATGAACGAAGCATGGTCCGCCAGCGACAACCCCGCGGCTGCTCTTGTCGCCTTCTTCGGCATGATGTCGCCGGAACAGCGACAGGCCCTGCGCGATGCCGTACGGATGGTCCAAGTCGATGAACCGGCGGAAGACGCGGAACAACAGGCGGAAGAGCCGCAAGAGACCGCGCCGGCGGAAGAACACACGGCAGAAGCGGCAGCGGAAGGGGCCGGTGAAGCCGGGCCCGCCGAAGGGGATGAACCCGGGGCGAGTGCCACCGGCAAGGGGCGATAGCGTCCCGGCATGCCTCCGCATTCAAAAGGCCTCACCGTCCGCCGTGCCCGGACCGGCGATGTACCGGCCGTGCGCCACCTCATCGACGCCTACTCACGCGACGGGATCCTGCTCGACAAAGCCACCGTCACGCTTTACGAGGACATCCAGGAGTTCTGGGTGGCCGAGCGCGACGAAGACGCCGAGGTGGTCGGCTGCGGAGCGCTCCACGTCATGTGGGAAGACCTGGCCGAGGTGCGCACCCTGGCCGTGGATCCGCGGCTGAAGGGGTCCGGAGTCGGCCACCAAGTCCTCGACAAGCTGGTGCGCACCGCGAGCTGGCTCGGAGTCCGGCGCATTTTCTGTCTCACCTTCGAAGTCGACTTCTTCACCAAGCACGGCTTCGTGGAGATCGGCGAAGCTCCGGTAGACGGTGATGTCTACAGTGAGCTGCTGCGTTCCTATGACGAGGGCGTTGCGGAGTTCCTGGGCCTCGAACGAGTGAAGCCCAACACCCTGGGTAACAGCCGGATGCTTCTGCACCTGTGATGAGTGTTCTATGTCCGAATCGCTCCCCTATCTCATGGGTACGGAAGCATGCGTTCCCCGCTCTGCGGGCAAGTGAACCCTACCCAAGGGTTTGTGTTTTTCCCGGAAAAGCGGTTTGCTTTCCGTCGTAATCCGCATTCGATGAAAGGGAAACCGGTGGCACAGAAGGTTCAGGTTCTTCTTGTCGATGACCTCAACGGTGGCGAGGCGGACGAGACGGTGACGTTCGCTCTCGACGGCAAGTCCTACGAGATCGACCTCTCCGACAGCAACGCCCAGAAGCTGCGCGACTCGCTCGCCGACTTCGTGAAGGCGGGCCGCCGTACCGGTGGCCGTGCTTCTTCGGGTCGTGGCAAGGCGCGTGGTGCGGCCTCCGGCGGCAGCCAGGACACCGCGAAGATCCGCGCCTGGGCCAAGGAGAACGGCTACAACGTCAATGACCGCGGCCGTGTCCCCGCCGACATTCGTGAGGCATTCGAGAAGGCCAACGGCTGATCGCCGTACGCGCGATCCGATTGGGCATTACGAGCACGCATCAACCGGGCACGGTGGCACTCCGTCGCCGCCGCGCTCACGAGTCGCACGAGGTCGGGGACGTCCCCATCGTCCCCGTTTCCTGCCCCGAACCCCGTGGTGGGCAGGGAATTCTCCGCCTCGTACCCGGGCCGGGGAGGTCGCACCCATCGCGCGGCCTCCCGGGAACCGAATCCGTATGACGGTGCTGCGCCAGTGGGGAACGCCGGCGCGGGCATCCGGTCTCCGGTCCCACGCGCCGTGAGATCCGGGACAAGCGCGCCCCACTCCAGCCATTCCAGGATTCCCGGGAGTTCCTCGGCACCGCCGGCCGCGATGAGCATGAGCAATTTCGGCCGATCACCCGCGTGATTCCCGTCGCATCCGGCCCGAAGGAGCGCCACCGGGCCGGTGTGCGGCAATCGCCGGAGTACGGCACTTCCCGCTCCGGCGGGCATCTCCAGGGCATCGAAGCGCTGCCCCGTCAGCAGCTCCACCGGCTCCGTTCCGGTGGTCGCCCAGCCCAGCTCTTCCTCGTACCACCGGCGAACGGCGGCGAGGGGGCTGTGGGGGCGCGGAAGCACGCGGGCCATGCCCGGTGAAACTCCCGAAAACCCAGGAAGTTACGCTGGGTAGAGGTATGGATACGCACCGTATCTGCGGGGTGGGGCGTGGAGGCGCATTCGATGGCGTGCGGATGTTCGCCCGTAGCGGATGGAAGCGGCCCGCGCCGCATGGAGTGTCAGTGGCAGCGGGTAAGACAGTCTCAGTGGGAAGAGGCGGTGTGACCGGCGCCCGAGGCGTTTCGCCCCGGCTGAGGGCCGGCGGCGGACGGCGTGTCGGTACCGGGTGCGTTCGCCACGGGCGTAGTGGCAGAGGGCGTATATGCCTGGCCTGCGGGAACATCGTCTCGCACCATCGAGTTGGAGCAGATGTCAGCTGTTCGGCAGTAAATTTCCCCGCCGGAGCGGGGGTGATCCGGACGGGTGTCGGCAGTTGGAATGAGCTGTCCCGCCCCGCGGGACTAGCATGCGGAAGGACAGGGAGGGGACCGACCCCTAACTGCCTGACCGCTCTGAGGAGCGATTAACGATGTTCGAGAGGTTCACCGACCGCGCGCGGCGGGTTGTCGTCCTGGCTCAGGAAGAAGCCCGGATGCTCAACCACAACTACATCGGCACCGAGCACATCCTCCTGGGCCTGATCCATGAGGGTGAGGGTGTCGCCGCTAAGGCCCTGGAGAGCCTCGGGATTTCGCTCGAGGCGGTCCGCCAGCAGGTGGAGGAGATCATCGGGCAGGGCCAGCAGGCTCCGTCCGGGCACATTCCCTTCACCCCCCGTGCCAAGAAGGTCCTGGAGCTCTCGCTCCGCGAGGCCCTCCAGCTCGGCCACAACTACATCGGTACGGAGCACATCCTGCTCGGCCTGATCCGCGAGGGCGAGGGCGTCGCCGCCCAGGTCCTGGTGAAGCTGGGCGCCGATCTCAACCGGGTGCGGCAGCAGGTCATCCAGCTGCTGTCCGGCTACCAGGGCAAGGAAGCCGCCACCGCCGGCGGCCCCGCCGAGGGCACGCCCTCGACGTCCCTCGTCCTGGACCAGTTCGGCCGCAACCTGACGCAGGCCGCTCGCGAGACCAAGCTCGACCCGGTCATCGGGCGCGAGAAGGAAATCGAGCGGGTCATGCAGGTCCTGTCCCGCCGTACCAAGAACAACCCGGTCCTCATCGGCGAGCCCGGCGTCGGCAAGACGGCGGTCGTCGAGGGCCTGGCGCAGGCCATCGTCAAGGGCGAGGTGCCCGAGACCCTCAAGGACAAGCACCTCTACACCCTTGACCTCGGTGCCCTGGTCGCCGGCTCCCGCTACCGCGGTGACTTCGAAGAGCGCCTGAAGAAGGTCCTCAAGGAGATCCGCACCCGCGGCGACATCATCCTGTTCATCGACGAGCTCCACACCCTGGTGGGTGCGGGCGCCGCCGAGGGCGCGATCGACGCCGCGAGCATCCTCAAGCCCATGCTGGCGCGAGGCGAGCTGCAGACCATCGGTGCCACCACGCTCGACGAGTACCGCAAGCACCTGGAGAAGGACGCGGCCCTGGAGCGCCGCTTCCAGCCGATCCAGGTCGCGGAGCCGTCGCTGCCGCACACCATCGAGATCCTCAAGGGCCTGCGGGACCGCTACGAGGCGCACCACCGCGTCTCCATCACGGACTCCGCCCTGGTCGCCGCCGCCACCCTGGCCGACCGCTACATCTCGGACCGCTTCCTGCCGGACAAGGCGATCGACCTGATCGACGAGGCCGGCTCCCGGATGCGGATCCGCCGGATGACCGCGCCGCCGGACCTGCGCGAATTCGACGAGAAGATCGCCGATGTGCGCCGGGAGAAGGAGTCCGCGATCGATTCGCAGGACTTCGAGATGGCCGCGGGCCTGCGCGACAAGGAGAAGCAGCTCCTGGCCGCGAAGACGAAGCGGGAGAAGGAGTGGAAGGCCGGCGACATGGACGTCGTCGCCGAGGTGGACGAGGAGCTGATCGCCGAGGTTCTGGCGACGGCCACCGGCATCCCGGTCTTCAAGCTCACCGAGGAGGAGTCCTCGCGGCTGCTGCGGATGGAAGACGAGCTGCACAAGCGCGTCATCGGCCAGAAGGACGCCATCAAGGCGCTCTCCCAGGCCATCCGCCGTACCCGTGCCGGCCTGAAGGACCCCAAGCGTCCCGGCGGCTCGTTCATCTTCGCCGGTCCGTCCGGTGTCGGTAAGACCGAGCTGTCCAAGACGCTGGCGGAGTTCCTCTTCGGCGACGAGGACGCGCTGATCTCCCTCGACATGTCGGAGTTCAGCGAGAAGCACACGGTCTCGCGGCTGTTCGGTTCGCCTCCCGGCTACGTCGGCTACGAAGAGGGCGGCCAGCTCACCGAGAAGGTGCGCCGCAAGCCGTTCTCCGTCGTGCTCTTCGACGAGGTCGAGAAGGCCCACCCGGACATCTTCAACTCGCTGCTGCAGATCCTGGAGGACGGTCGCCTGACCGACTCCCAGGGCCGGGTCGTGGACTTCAAGAACACGGTCATCATCATGACGACCAACCTCGGCACCCGGGACATCTCCAAGGGCTTCAACCTCGGCTTCGCGGCCCAGGGCGACACCAAGTCCAGCTACGAGCGGATGAAGAACAAGGTCAACGAAGAGCTCAAGCAGCACTTCCGCCCCGAGTTCCTCAACCGTGTCGACGACACCGTCGTCTTCCACCAGCTGACCGAGGAAGACATCATCCAGATCGTCGACCTCATGATCAACAAGGTGGACGAGCGGCTCAAGGACCGCGACATGGGCATCGAGCTCAGCAGCGAGGCCAAGTCGCTGCTGGCCAAGCGCGGGTACGACCCGGTGCTCGGCGCCCGTCCGCTGCGCCGCACAATCCAGCGCGAGATTGAGGACGCCCTCTCGGAGAAGATCCTCTTCAGCGAGCTGCGTCCGGGCCACATCGTGGTCGTCGATGTCGAGGGCGAGGGTGAGACCGCCAAGTTCACCTTCCGCGGCGAGGAGAAGTCGGCACTGCCCGACGCCCCGCCGATCGAGTCCACGGCCGGCGGTTCAGGTCCGAACCTCAGCAAGGACGCCTGAGCGGCACAGCGCAGCACGCGCATAACCCGCCTACGGCACTGCCCCGGAATCGTTTCTTACGGTTCCGGGGCAGTTCTGTAGGTGCCCCCGGTCTTTAGCGGCGCGGAAATACAGCACGCATTTGGCAGGGGCTGTTTTCGGCCGTTCACGCGGTGTGCGGCAGGCATCCGCACGCTACATCTGCACGAGGCGAATGCCCTCGGGAACGCCGCTCACCGGCGGAATACGGCGGCCGATCCGCAGGGTGTCCAGATGCGGAAAGGCGGACAGCCACTCCATGGAAACGCCCAGGTCGTAGGCGAGCCACAGCCGCGTCAGGCCCTCGGCCGGGGCAATGCCCCCGACGAGCTGGTCCGGTGTGAAAGGCCCTGCGATCTGCAGATGCGGGCGGCCGCCCAGCCGGCGCAGCGCATGCAGCTCCTCCAGGTCGGAGACCGGAAAGTACAGCTCGGCCGGTTCGAGGTGGGCGATGATCTCGCGGGCGTAGCGGGCGGTGTCATGGCGCCGCCAGGCCCCGGCGAGCTGCGCCCGTACCTCGTGATGCGCCCGGTCGCGCAGCCCCGTCAGATAGTCGATGGCCATGTCGTCGGCGATCGAGGTGGCGGTGATCGCGAGGAGATAGGCCTCGTGGTCGGAGACCTGGGTGGGATCGGGCAGCATTTCCAGCACGATCGGCCCGATCCAGCCCAGAGCACGGGCCGCGGACGGGGTACTGGGCCGCACCATGGCGCGGGTGAAGCGCTGCACCCGCGCCCGGACCGCCGGGTCCAGCTCGGTGGCGTGCTCCAGGCAGGCCGCCGCGAGGAGCTTGCGGTGCCGCGCCTCGGCGGCGCGCACCCCGGGATGCGGGGCGAGCAGCCCGTCCAGGAGCGCCGCGCACTCATCGGGGCGGGCCAGCGCCACGGCCATCCGGATGACGTCCTCCCAGTCGTCGTGGTGGGCGTGGTCGAGGAGCAGCGCGAAATCGTGCCGCTGCACGGCCGCGCGGGCGGCGAGATAGTCCTGGAAGGTGCGGTGGACGAAGTCGACGGTGCCGGGGGTGGGCTCGCGTAGCAGCCCGGTGCGGTTGAGCAGATGCCGGAAGACGTCCTCCGGGCCGCCCTGGCGGGCCGCGTCCGGTATCGCGGGCAGATGCCGGCCGAGGGTGTCGACGGCGGTCCCCTGGTCCATCTCCGAGCGGCCGTTGACCAGCATCCACTGGGCGAGCTTCTGCAGCAGCTGGATCTTGGGCTGCCGGGTCAGTTCCACCCCGTCGGTGGCGACCATGGCCCGCTCCCGGTCCCGGCGCTCCAGCAGCATCGACAGCGCCGCGTCGTACAGCTCTTTCCGGCCATGCGGCAGATAGCCCCGCCGGTCACGGTGCAGCGCGCACAGCAGCCCGCACATCAGCGGATTGGTCGCCAGCCGCCCCAGATCGCGGGTGATCCGTACGGCATTGAGCAGGGGCCGCTCGTAATGGCCGAGCCGGTCGAGGTCGGCCGGGCACCGCTGGGCCGCGGCACGGTGCCAGCGCTGGATGAACGCGGCGACGTCCTCGCGGCTCATCGGCGCCAGCGACACCTCGCTGAACCCTTCACCGGCGAGCCAGCTGCCGGGAACCGCTGACGGCCGGGAGGTGACGATCCAGACGTTGCCCGGATAGCGCACCGTCCACTCGCCGAGCTTGCGGCGCACCTGCTCGCGCTCGCTCTCGGGGGCCTCGTCGATCCCGTCGATCAGCAGCAGCGCGCGCCCCGCATCGAGCACCCGTTCCGTCCAGCCGTCCGGCGCCGCCCCGGCGTCCCGGTGGCCGACGGCGCTCAGGAACGTGCCCGGGGAGGGGAGACCCTCACGGGCGAAGCGGCGTACGGGCAGCAGGAACGGCACCCGGCCGCGCAGCCCCGCCAGTGCCTCGGGCAGCTCATCACGGGCGGCGGCGACGGCCAGCCATTGGAGCAGGGTCGTCTTGCCCGACCCCGCCACACCGCGGACCAGGACCTGGCCGCGGCCGGACAGCGCCTGCTCCGCGGGGAGCGGCGGATCGTCCTGGCCGGCGGTGTCCGGCGTGATCTCGGCGTCCTGGGGAACCGGCTCGCACTGCAGCCCCAGATAGGCGGCGTCCAGCGGCCAGCTGTCGGGGGAGTGCGTCAGATCGATCCCGAAGATCGTCAGGTGGTTGTGGAGGGCGGCGGTGTCCTGGGCGTAGCGGGCCTCGAACGCGGCGTCGTGGGAGGCGAGATCCGATACGGAGGAGTGGGGCGGGGAGCCGCTGTCCTGGAAGGTGATTTCTTCATCGGCGGCTTCCTTGGCGGTGGGGTAGTCGGCGGTACGGGGCGGCAGCACGACGGTGGCGGCGGCGGAGGAGGCGGCGCTCGGCCCGTGGATCAGCTCGGTGAGGGTCCGGGTCTGCTCCACGAGCGTCCCGGCGACAAAGGCCGACCGCTGAGTGAAGAGGTACAGCAGGTGCAGGGCGGCGACGTCCAGCAGCAGGCCGTGCAGCCGGACTCCGTCGTGCGTCAGCTGCCGGGTGACACCGGGCACCGTCTCGCAAAGGTGCCGGGCGAACGCGGCCGGGAGGAGGCGGGCGGCATCGACATCGTCCATCTCGATAGCGGCGAGGGCGTGCAGGGTGCGGGCCAGGGCGGCGGCGACGGCCTGGTTCTCGGCATCCGGGCGGTCGGACGACGCCCGCTCGACGAGGGCCGAGGCGAGGCCGTACAGCTCACGTTCGCTCAGCGTCGGCTTCTCGCCGGTGAAGGAGAGCAGCCGGGAGATCCGCACCGGCCGGTCGACCGGCTCGGCGACCGGCCCGTCGGCGGCCAGGAGCTTGCGGATCAGCGGAGCGACGGCATGGGGCGTGAGGCGGGCGATGATGTTCGTGGGATCCATGGGTTCCCCGTAACTGCGGTGCTGAATAGGGGGGTTGAGGGGCTGCGCTGGCAGTAAGCCTATGCGCGGGGGCGGGGGAAGAGGGTGAGTTTGACGTGGGGAGGGAGGGAGTGGCCGGGCTTCGGGCGGAGGTAGGAGAGATGAACCT
Source organism: Streptomyces sp. NPDC048637 (assembly GCF_040650675.1). Taxonomy (NCBI): domain Bacteria; kingdom Bacillati; phylum Actinomycetota; class Actinomycetes; order Kitasatosporales; family Streptomycetaceae; genus Streptomyces; species Streptomyces sp. NPDC048637. The sequence continues at coordinate 7,016 of NZ_JBEZHQ010000055.1, read as the reverse complement.
CCTGGAGTTCCGGCAGGACCGTCGTGGGGGAGAGGTCGATGGAGCCGTTGGTGTTGCTGTAGAGCTGGAGTTTCCGGACACCGGGGAAAGCCGGGAGGGCCGAGTTCAGCATGCGGGTCATTTCGGACAGGGGAAGGAGCGCGGCGTTGAGAATGCTGAGCCTTTTCACCTGCGGAAGCCGAAGGCCGGCCGGCAGGTGCAGGGGGACCCCTTCCGCTGCCAGACCGAACGAGAAATTCTCCAGCTCGCTCAGTGACGCGAGCGCACCCCATTGGTCCGCACCGAAGGCATCGGTGAGGCGCTGCAGGTGCATGCTGCTTATATGGGGCCAGCGCGTGATACCGGTGAATTCGGCGCCGACGGGTCGGCTGAGGGTCAAGTGGCTCAACGGGGCATCCGCGGGGAGCGCTGCCAAGCCCTCCGGCGGGAGCGCGCAGTGAAGCAGCAGGGTGCGGAGGTGGCGCAGACGATGAAGGCCTTGCGGAATCGGCACGTTCTTCTTGCGCGGCCCGGAGAAGCCCAGCGTGCTGAGTGGCAGGTCTGCGAGCGTGGCGACGCTTTCGAGCGCCGGGCAGTCCCAAAGCCACAGCCGTTCCAGTGCGGGGAACTCATGGAGGAACGCGAGATCGGCGATCTCCGGGTTCTCGGTGATGTCCAGGCTTTCGATCAGGCCGAGCGGCAACGCGCCAAGGATTTCAGCAGCCGTGAAGGAGCCGCTCACCGCGACGCGTGGCCGTCCGAGCGCCCGGAGCGCGTGCAGTTCGGCCGGGGACGTCGCGGTGAAGGTCACCTTGGCGTCGAGGTGCCGGAGAATCTCCCGGGCATACGTGGTGGTATCGAATTGCGGCCATGACACGGCGAGTTGGTGCTGAGCACCGATCGCAGGGTGATTCCGGAAGCGCTTCATGACCTCCAGCGCCGCGTCCGATCCGATCAGCGCGGCGGTCGCCACCACCTCCTGCGCCTCGTCGCCCGCCAGCCCCTCCGGACCGGGCAGCAGTTCCAGCACAAGGGGCCCCACTTCGGCGAGCAGCTGCGATTCCTCGCGGCTGCGCGGCGGCAGAATCAGCCGTGCGCGCTCATTCACCTCGTCCCGCACCCGCGGATCGATCTCCGTCGCATGTTCCAGGCCATGGCGAGAAGGTGGATACGCAGACGAACGCTGGTGTCCCCGGCATCGTCCCCGCGCGCCATCAGCCCCCGCAGAATCTCCGCCCGCTCCCGCGGCCTCGCATGTGCCACCGCCATCCGGATCACGTCCTCCCACTGGGAGTCCTCCGCATGCGCCACCAGCAGTCCGAAGTCGCCGTCCTCCACGGCCGCCTTGGCGCCGAGGTAGTCCTGGAAGGTCCGGTGGACGAAGTCGACCGAGCCGGGGGCCGGTTCGCGCAGCAGTCCGCTCCGTAACAGCAGATGGCGGAAAATGGCCGTCGCATCGCCCTGTTCCGCGGCGGCGGGCACGGCCGGCAGGGCCTCGCCGAGGATGCGTTCGGCGCGTTCCCGGTCGAGTTCGCTGCGCCCGTTGCGGATCAGCCAGTAGGCGAGCCGCTGGAGGAGCTGGATCTGGGGCTCGTCGCTCAGTTCGATGCCCGTGGGGGCGGCCATATCGCGTTCGCGGTCGCGGCGGGAGAGCAGCATGCCGAGGGCCGCGTCGTACAACTCCTTGCGGCCGGTGGGCAGATAGCCGCGGCGGTCCCGGTGCAGTGCGCAGATCAGGCCGCACATGAGGGGGTTGGTGGCGAGCCGGGCGAGGTCCTGTTTGGTGTGCACGGCGGCCAGGAGGGACTGCTCGTAGGCGTCGAGGCGTTCGGGGTCGTCGGCGTCGCAGCGGGCCGCGTCGTGCCAGCGGCCGATGAAGGCGGCGACCTCGGTGCGGCTCATGGCGGAGAGCGTCAGCTCGCCGAAGCCGTCGGCGGTGAGCCAGTCGTCGCGTACGGCGGAGGGGCGGGAGGTGACCAGCCACAGGTTGTCGGGGAAGGCGTCGGTCAGATCGCGCAGCCAGCGGCGGGTCAGCTCGCGCTCGCGGTCGGGGATCTCGTCCAGGCCGTCGATCAGCAGGAGGGCCCGCCCGGAGGCCAGGACGCGGTCGGCCCAGCCCTCGGGCTGCGAGCCGGACACCGGGCAGCCGACGGACGCGAGGAAGCGGTCGGGGGTGGGCAGCGGCGCACCGTCGCGGGCGAGAGTGCGCAGCGGGAGGACGAAGGGGATCCGGCCGTAGAGGTGGGGGAGGACCGTCTCGCCGGGGGCCTTGGTGCAGGACACGGCCAGCCACTGGACGAGGGTGCTCTTGCCGGAGCCGGCGACACCGCGCAGCAGGACGCGGTCGCGGCCGGCCAGGGCCTGGTCAGCGGGGAGGGGAGCGGGCGGGCGTGCACGGGCCGCGAGGCCGGGGTCGGCGACGACGTCCTGGTAATCGAGGACGGTGGGGGCCGGGGCAGCCTCCAGGCTCATATACGCGGCATCCAGCCGCCACCGGTCCGGGGAGTGGGCGAGATCGATGCCGTAGATGGTCAGCCGGCCGTGCTTACGGGCGATGTACGCGAGATAGCCGCGCTCGAACGCGGCGTCCGCGGCCCGTGGGGACGGATGCCGCTCCAGGAACTCGTCGACGAGTGTGATCAGGCGGTCCAGGCTCCTGCTCTGCTGGACCAGGGTGCGGGCCACGAAAGCCGACCGCTGGGTAAAGAAGTGCACGATGTGCAGGCAGGCGGTGCCGAGCAGGGTGGCGTGCAGCAGCCCGGCGTCCCGGGAGAGGCCGCGGACGGCGTGCGGGCTCGCCGCCTCCAGGCGTTCGGCGAGGGCGGTGGCGCCCAGGCGGACGGCCTGGACGTCGTCCATGTCGAGGTCGCCCAGGCCGCGCAGCGTGGTGGCCAGGGCATCGGCCACCGCCCGCTCCTCGTCCGCGGCCAGGGGGCGCTCGCCGGGCCCGGCGGACTGTACGGCCCGGTCTACCAGCTCCGCCGCGAGTTTGCGCAGGTACTTGTCGGACAGGGTCCGCTGCTCGCCCTTGAAGCTGACCAGCCCGGAGATCCGTACCGGCTTCGCCACCAGGCCGGCGCCCGGCCCTTCCTTGACGAAGAGCTTCCTGACGAGCGGTGCGACCACGCCGGAGGCGAGTCGGACACCCACTGCTGACGGGTCCATCGTGCGGTCCGCCCTCCCCCGTGGCCGGTGCTGGCGTCGGGCCAGGCTAGATCGGCTCTCGCGGCGGCGGGTGGGGATCGGCCAGGTTCACGCGAGGCGCGGAACGGTGTGGCGGCGGTCACGGATATCGGGGCCCCATTCCCGCCCAATTTGGACATTTGGCGAGCCTGGGTAACCCGGGTCACAAAGGTCGGGTAACCCGGGTCACAAATGCCGGGTAATCGGGGTCACAAAGGCCGGGTAAGCCACGTCACAAAGGCGTGGGTTGCCTGCGTCACAAGCGCCCAGGGCCTCGAATCGGGCGTCCGAAAGGGGTGCGAAAAGGGGTTGGATCTTGGTTATCGGTGACATGGCACACAGGCGATTTGAGGCCTACTAAAGAAATTAGGGGAAGTGGGCCGCGGGGGAGTGGGGGTTTTCGGGGCCGGGGGCAAGGTTGAGGGCGGATGAGGGGTGCGGGGGAGGTGAGGCCCGTGCGGCATATAGAGAAAAGGCCTGCTCAAGGGGTGTGGTGCGGGTTCGGGCGGCGTTGCGAGATGTCCGTATTTGGGGGTTTCGCGCAGAAGTTCGGCGGGCACGCAAGGGCCTCGGTCACCCGGCATCTCGTACGGGCCGGGTTAGTAGAAACGCCCCTTGGCGGGGCGGCGAAGGCGGGTTACCAAGGAATGGCGATCCCGGTCCGCAGCCGGGAAACCAACCAATTCACTGGAGGAAAACCCGCATGTCGAAGTTCACCGCTCTCCGCAATTCGAAGAAGTTCGCGCTGCGCAATCGCGTCGCCGTTGTCGCCGCCGGTGTCGGCGTTACCGCCGCCCTGGGTGCCGGTATTGCCACCGCCGCCGACGCGGGTCTGCAGAACCTCACCTCGGGTGTCGGTTCGACCGTGTCCGCACAGGCCGACGCGCAGGTCAAGTCCGCTGCCGACGCCAAGGCCGCCGCCGCCAAGGCGAAGAAGGCCGCGGCCAAGAAGGCCAACGCCTGGGTGACGCCGGTCGACAAGTACACCCTGGGCTCGACCTTCGGTCTGGCCGGCAACATGTGGTCGAGCAGCCACAGTGGCCAGGACTTCGTCGTGCCGAGCGGCACCGTGGTCAAGGCTGCTTACTCCGGCACCGTCGTCAAGGCCGGTCCCAACGGTGGCGGTGACGGCCCGGCGTACGGCAACGCCATCGTGATCAAGCACGCCAACGGCATGTACACCCAGTACGCGCACCTGTCACAGCTCAACGTGAGCGTCGGCCAGCAGGTCGGTACCGGTGAGAAGGTCGGCCTGTCCGGCAGCACCGGTAACTCCTCCGGCCCCCACCTGCACTTCGAGGTCCGCACCGGCCCCAACTACGGGTCGGGCATCGAGCCGACCGGATTCCTGCGGGCTCACGGCGACACCGTCTGAGCTGAGTCCGGCCGGGCTGGCCGGCGGTTCGGCGGGTTTGCCGCCGTGACCAGTTCTGTGGCGACCTCGAGGATGGCCTTGCGCTTCTCCTCGGGGTCGCCCTCCACGTTCTGCATCGCGAACATGCCCGCGTGCATGGAGAACAGTGCGGTGAGGCAGCGCACCTGATCCGTCAGCTCCGACTCGGGCTCCTTGAGCAGGCCGAAGAGGGTCAGCACGCGCGACTTGAAGGTCTCGCCGATGCTCAGATCGCGTACCGCGGCCTGGTTCTCCTGCATGAAGCGGAAGAGCGGCTCGGCCGAACGCAGCGCTTCGCTGTAGCGGTGGAGCACCTCCTGCTTGGTCTCCAGGGTGCGCGGCTGTCCCTCGGCCCAGGCGATCAGCTCGTCGATGGGCCTGCCCAGGTCCTGGAACAGGCTGATGACGATGTCTTCCTTGGTCTTGAAGTGGTAGTACAGCGCCGCCTTGGTGACGTCGAGCTTCTCGGCGATCTCCCGGAGCGAGGTCTTGTCATAGCCCTGTTCGGAGAACAGCTCCAGAGCGACGTCCTGAATGCGCTGGCGGGTATTTCCCCTGCGCGCCTGTGTGCTCATGGTGTGCTCTCCTGCGTCGTCGGTACTGGTCAGAGGGCTGCCCAGTGGGGCGCCACAGAAACTTACTTGACGCCCGGCTAGTTGGCCGCCTACCTTCCTCACTGTACTGAACTAGCCGGGCGGCAAGTAAGTGGGAGTGAGTGATGGGGAAGTCGCAGTATGCGACCCCGACGGGGGACGGACAGACCTCGGCCGTGAAGGGGAGAGCGGCCACGGGCCAGGAGAAGCAGCCGGCCAGCGTACGGATGGTGCTGTTCGCGCTGATGATCGCGATGCTGCTCGCGATGCTGGACAACATGATCGTCGGCACCGCGATGCCGACCATCGTCGGTGAACTGGGCGGACTGGAACATCTGTCCTGGGTCGTCACCGCGTACACGCTCGCGACCGCCGCCTCGACCCCGATCTGGGGCAAGCTCGGCGACATGTACGGACGCAAGGGTGTCTTCCTGACGTCCATTGTGATCTTCCTGATCGGCTCCGCACTCTCCGGCATGGCGCAGGACATGGGGCAGCTGATCGCCTTCCGCGTTGTCCAGGGCCTGGGCGCGGGCGGTCTGATGGTCGGCGTCATGGCGATCATCGGCGATCTGATTCCGCCGCGGGAACGCGGCAAGTACCAGGGCATGATGGCCGGCGTCATGGCCGTCGCGATGATCGGCGGACCGCTGGTCGGCGGCACCATCACCGACCACCTGGGCTGGCGCTGGAGCTTCTACATCAACCTGCCGCTCGGCGCGATCGCGCTGGCCATGGTCACCGCGGTGCTGCACCTCCCGAAGAAGCGGTCGCAGACCCGGATCGACTACGTCGGTGCCGCGCTGCTCACCGTCGGCATCACCGCGCTGGTGCTGATCACCACCTGGGGCGGCACCGAGTACGACTGGCTGTCGAGCCAGATCATCGGCCTCGGCGTCCTCGGTGTGGTCGCGCTGGCCCTCTTCGTGCTCGTCGAGCGCAAGGTCGGCGAGCCGGTGCTGCCGCTGCACATCTTCCGCAACGGCAACTTCTCGCTGGTCACCGTGATCGGCTTCCTGGTCGGCTTTGTGATGTTCGGGTCGATGACGTTCCTGCCGCTGTTCCAGCAGACCGTGCAGGGCGCCTCGGCCACCAACTCCGGTCTGCTGCTGCTCCCGATGCTGCTGGCGATGATGGCCGTGTCGCTGTTCGCGGGCCGGGTCACCACCCGGACCGGCAAGTACAAGGTCTTCGTCGTGGTCGGCGGCGGCCTGATCACCCTGGGCCTGACGCTGCTGTCCCTGATGGACACCGACACCACGCGCTTCACCTCGGGTGCCTACATGGCGGTGCTCGGCGCCGGTATGGGCTTCCTGATGCAGACCACGATGCTGATCGCGCAGAACAGCGTCGAGATGAAGGACATGGGCGTCGGCTCATCCTCGGCCACCCTCTTCCGTACGATCGGCGGCTCCTTCGGCGTCGCGATCCTCGGCGCGATCTTCACCCACCAGGTGCAGGCCACGATGGTCGAACGGATCGGCAAGGCCGGCGCGAAGATGACCAGTGGCGGCGCCCAGGTGGACCCGAAGGGGCTGGCCCAGCTCCCTCCGGTGATCAAGGACGCCTACTCGCACGCGGTCGCCACCGGCACCCACCACGTCTTCCTGTGGGGCGCCGTGATCAGCGTCGTCGGCTTCGCCGCGGCCTGGTTCCTCAAGGAGGTACCGCTGCGCGGCGGCCCGGCCACTCCGGCCGAGAACCCGCAGAACGGGGACGCTCCGGCGGACCGGATAGCGGTGGCGGAGACCGTCTGAACCATCGGCCGGTGGGGGTGCACCACTCACGTGCACCCCCACCGGCCTTTTCCCACCCTCCAACGGGAGGGGACGGGCCGGAGGGGCAGGGGTGTGGGACGTAAAGCGAAG
>NZ_JBEZHQ010000054.1:0-45398 GCF_040650675.1 Streptomyces sp. NPDC048637 | reverse complement strand
AAGCAGTCCGGACACCCCCACCCGCGGAGGCCCGTCACCGCACCCCGACAGCCCCGCGCAGCGGACCCGGCCCGCCGCCAGGCGCAACGGCGAGACAGCCAAAAACGTGGGCCCGAGGCAAAGCGCAGCGGAACGGTTACTTGAGGCAAAGACAGAAGGGGTGCCCCGCCGGGTCCAGGTACACGCGCCAGTCGCGGCCCTCAGCGTCCCGCTGGACGAGCTTCGCGCCGAGGGCGATGACCTTGCGCTCGGCCTCGTCGAGGTCCGCGCGTGCCACGTCGAAGTCGAGGTGCAGCTGCTGCGGTACGTCCTGGCCCGGCCACTGCGGGGGCCGGAAGTCCGTCACCTGCTGGAAGGCGAGGGTGCGGCCGGCCGGGCCGGCGATCTCGATCCATTCGTCGTCGCCTCCGGTCACCTGCCAGTCGAGTACCTCGGCGTAGAAGTTGGCGAGCGCCCGGGGGTCGGGACAGTCCAGTGCGACGACGCCGAGTTTGATCAGGCTCATGGCGTTACCTCCTCATCACTCCAACCGGTAACCTCGTTACTGCATGATGCCAGGTATCGGTAACATCGCAAGGGTGGCATCCCGAACAGCTCCGGATTCCCTGCGGCTGGTGCAGGACCTGGTGAACACCCTCGATATCGAGACCGGCGAGGACACGCTGACCGCCGACGGCGGCCTCGGCGGCTTTCTGCACGATCACGGGGTGCCCGGACGTGGCGGGGCGACGGCGCTCGGGGAGCTGCAGGAGCTGCGCGAGGCGCTCCGGGAGGTCTGTCTGGCGCACACCTCCGGCACCGCCGTACCCGAGGGGACAGCCCGGACGCTGGACCGGATGCTGGCCGCCGCGCCGCTCGTCCTGGCCGTACAGCCCGACGGCGGCGCCGCGCTGCGCCCGGCCGCCGGGCTCGGCGGCGCGGGGTACCTCACCGCGCTGGTCGCCGCGGGCATTGCGACCGCGGTCGCCGGCGGCACCTGGACCCGGCTCAAGGCCTGCGAGGCCCATGACTGCCGCTGGGTCTTCTACGACAAGAGCCCGGCCGGCCGCAGCCGCTGGTGCACCATGGCGGTCTGCGGCAGCCGGGCGAAGATGCGGACCTACCGCGCCCGGCGCGCGGAGTCCGAGTAGGCGGAGGCCGGGGGATTACGCCTGCGGGCGGCCCAGTGCGCGGTACGTCCAGCCGGCCTTGCGCCACAGCGCCGGGTCCAGGGCGTTCCGGCCGTCCAGGATGCGGCGCTCGGCGACCACCTCGCCCAGGGCGGCCGGGTCCAGCTCACGGAACTCGCGCCACTCCGTCAGATGCAGCACCACATCCGCGCCGCGCACCGCCTCCAGCGCGGTGTCCGCGTAGGCCAGCGTCGGGAAGAGCCGCCGGGCGTTCTCCATGCCCTTGGGGTCGTACACCGTCACCTGGCCGCCCTGGAGGTGGATCTGGCCGGCGACATTGAGCGCGGGGGAGTCGCGGACATCGTCCGAGTCCGGCTTGAAGGTCGCGCCCAGGACGGCGACCCGCTTGCCGAGGAAGCCGCCGCCGACCGCGTCCCGGGTCAGCTCGACCATGTGGCCGCGGCGCCGCATGTTGATCGAGTCGATCTCACGGAGGAACGTCAGGGCCTGGTCGGCCCCGAGTTCACCGGCGCGTGCCATGAAGGCCCGCAGGTCCTTGGGGAGGCAGCCGCCGCCGAAGCCGATGCCGGCCCGCAGGAACTTCTTGCCGATCCGGTCGTCGTGCCCGATGGCCTCGGCGAGCTTCACCACATCGCCGTCGGCCGCCTCGCAGACCTCCGCCATCGCGTTGATGAAGGAGATCTTGGTCGCCAGGAAGGAGTTGGCGGAGGTCTTCACCAGCTCGGACGTCGGGTAGTCCATGACGATGAACGGCGAGCCCTCGGCGATCGGGGTGGCGTACACCTCACGCAGCAGCTCCTCGGCCCTCCCCCAGCTACCGCTGGGAGGTGCCCCCACGCCGACCACTCCGGCGACGATCCGGTCCGGGTGCAGGGTGTCCTTGACGGCGAAGCCCTCGCGCAGGAACTCCGGGTTCCAGGCCAGCTCGGCGGCCTCGCCCGCCGGGGCGGCCGCGGCCAGCCGCCGGGCGAGCCGGGCCGCGCTGCCCACCGGCACCGTCGACTTGCCGACCACCAGCGTGGGCCGGGTCAGATGCGGCGCCAGCGCGTCGAAGGCGCTCTCCACGTACGACATGTCGCAGGCGTACTCACCGTGCTTCTGCGGGGTGTTCACACAGACGAAGTGCACATCGCCGAAGGCCCCGGCCTCCTCGTAGGAGGTGGTGAAGCGCAGTCGGCCGCTCGACCCCTCGATCCCGGCGACATGGCGGCGCAGCAGCTCCTCCAGACCCGGTTCGTACATCGGGACCTCGCCCCGCTGCAGCATCTCGATCTTCTCGGGGACCACGTCCAGGCCCAGCACCTCGAAGCCCAGCTCGGCCATGGCCGCGGCGTGGGTGGCGCCGAGGTAGCCGGTGCCGATCACGGTGATCTTGAGGGGCATGGATGCTCCAGACGCATACTGAGGAAAACGGCGCTGACCGAGCATAGTCGGGCCGGGATTGGCCCACGCCGGCCGCGCAGGCGGTGCTTGGGTAACTGTCGGCAACCTCACGTATCCGCAGCCGGGTTCGGCGCCTAGAATCCGGAGACGTAACGGGTTACTTAACGGTAGTTAGCACTGGCATTCAGCTCACAGGGGAGTGAGAAACCTTGGCGGGAACCGCTGATTTCGATCTGTACCGGCCGTCCGAGGAGCACGACATGCTCCGCGAGTCGGTGCGCTCGCTCGCCGAGGCGAAGATCGCGCCGTTCGCCGCCGCGGTGGACGAGGAGGCCCGCTTCCCGCAGGAGGCGCTCGACGCGCTGGTCGCCAACGACCTGCACGCCGTCCACGTACCGGAGGCCTACGGCGGGGCCGGCGCCGACGCGCTGGCGACCGTCATCGTCATCGAGGAGGTCGCCCGCGTCTGTGCGTCGTCCTCCCTGATCCCGGCGGTCAACAAGCTCGGCTCGCTGCCGGTGATCCTTTCCGGCTCCGAGGAGCTGAAGGCGAAGTACCTGGGCCCGCTGGCCAAGGGCGACGCGATGTTCTCGTACTGCCTGAGCGAGCCGGACGCCGGTTCGGACGCGGCCGGTATGAAGACCAAGGCCGTCCGCGACGGCGACCACTACATCCTCAACGGCGTCAAGCGCTGGATCACCAACGCCGGCGTCAGCGAGTACTACACGGTGATGGCCGTCACCGACCCCGAGAAGCGCTCCAAGGGCATCTCGGCGTTCGTCGTCGAGAAGGGCGACGAGGGGGTCTCCTTCGGCGCCCCGGAGAAGAAGCTCGGCATCAAGGGCTCCCCGACCCGCGAGGTCTACCTCGACAACGTCCGGATCCCCGCCGACCGCATGATCGGCGCGGAGGGCACCGGCTTCGCCACTGCCATGAAGACCCTGGACCACACCCGCATCACCATCGCGGCCCAGGCCCTCGGCATCGCCCAGGGCGCTCTGGACTACGCCAAGGGCTATGTCCAGGAGCGCAAGCAGTTCGGCAAGCCGATCGGTGACTTCCAAGGCGTCCAGTTCATGCTCGCCGACATGGCCATGAAGGTGGAGGCGGCCCGTCAGCTCACCTACGCCGCGGCCGCCCGCTCCGAGCGGATATCGGCCGGCGGCAAGGGCGAGGACCTGACGTTCTTCGGCGCGGCGGCCAAGTGCTACGCCTCGGACGCGGCCATGGAGATCACCACGGACGCCGTCCAGCTGCTCGGCGGCTACGGCTACACCCGTGACTACCCGGTCGAGCGGATGATGCGGGACGCCAAGATCACCCAGATCTACGAGGGCACCAACCAGGTCCAGCGGATCGTGATGGCGCGCAACCTGCCGCAGTAGGCACCCACGGACAGCAGAGGGCCCCGGACCGCAGCGGCGGTCCGGGGCCCTCGTGCATCCGGTCAGTTGCTGCTGACGGTGACCTTCTCGTCGTTGTTGAGCTGCTGCACCAGCTGCTGGAGCTTGGCCTTGTCCCAGACCAGGTTGCCGCCGTTGCTGCCGGAGGTCGGCATGTTCATGGACTTGCCCTCGCCGCCGGTGACGCCCTTCATCGCGAAGAACATCTCGCCCAGGCTCCACAGGCTCATGTCCTTGTCGACGACGAGCGTGTCCAGGCCGGCGCTCATCGTCGGGTAGAGCTTGAAGGGGTTGAGGACGGTGCCGGGGGTGGCGGTCTGGCTCGCCAGGGTCGCCAGGAACTTCTGCTGGTTCTTCGTACGGTCCAGGTCCTGCTGGGCGAAGGCGTGCCGGGTCCGGACGTAGGCGAGCGCCTGCTGGCCGTTGAGGGTCTGCTTGCCGGCCGGGAAGTCGGCGCCGGAGTCCTTGTCCTTGATCGCCTTGGGGAGGTCCATCTCGACCCCGCCGATGGCGTCCACGATGTTGGCGAAGCCGGCGAAGCCGATCTCGACGTAGTGGTCGATGTGCAGCTTGGTGTTGTACTCGACGGTGCGCACCAGCAGCTCGGGGCCGTCCTCGGCGTAGGCCGCGTTGAGCTTGGTGTGCCGCCCCGTCCCCGGGTACTTCTTGCCGGAGTCCGAGCCGACGAACGTGGGTATCTCCACGTCCGAGTCACGCGGCAGGGATATCAGCGTCGGGCCGTTGCTGCCGTCGTGCAGGATCATCATCGAGTCGGTGCGCTTGCCCTCGGCGGAGCCGGTGTGCAGCTTGCGCTTCTGCTCGGCGGTCATGCCCGCGCGGCTGTCCGAGCCGACGATCAGGTAGTTCGTGCCGTCGCCGGTCTCCGGCCGGTCGATGACCTTGCTCAGGTCGACCTTGCGCCGGAGCTTGCCGTCGGCCCAGAAGTAGGTCGCGACCGAGGTGACCGCCAGCACCGCTACCAGGGTGATGACCGTCCACTTGATGCGCTTGCCCCAGTGGGGGCGCGGCCGGCCGCCGTGGCCCTCGTCGTAGCCGGCACCGCCGCCGCGGCCACCGCCGTAGACCTGGCCGGTGTTGTAGCCGTCGTATGCGTCGTCGTAGCCCTGGGACTGCTGCGGAGGCACGGCCGCGCCCCTGCGCGGGGACATCGACGGCGGCATCGGAGGCTCACTCCGCTGATAGCCGGGGCCTGCGTCGCGCCGCACCTGGGGCATGGCGCGCGCACCCTCCGGCTCGGCACCGCCGCTGCCGTGTCCGTACCGGTTGCCGCTCTGGTCGCCGGACCACCCATTGGGCCACTCATTCATACGGGGAAGTGTGCATGCCGCAGCGGCGGTCTCCATAGTGCGGGTGCCGGATCGGGCCAGTGCTGTTGCAGAGCTGATGCAAAGCTACGGCACCCTTCCGCCGCATACCGCTAGCGGACGTGACCATTCCGACCTGCACGAATGGAAGCAACCATTCCGGATGGTTTCCGGCGGAGGCGGTGAGACCCGTGTCACGGACCTGCGGAAACGGCGAGACCAGTCTCACGATCCGTGCGGGGCGGTGCCGTACGGGCGCCCGCTTAGGCTGGCTCCATGACCGAACTCGTCACCGACCACCCCGAGGGAGAAGTGGTGGGCAAGCCCACTTCCGTGTCCCGCATCACGCTCAGCCACATCATGACGGCCGGCGACACGAACCTCCTGGGAACGGTGCACGGCGGCGTGATCATGAAGCTCGTCGACGATGCGGCGGGCGCGGTGGCCGGGCGCCACTCCGGCGGGCCCGCCGTGACCGCCTCCATGGACGAGATGGCCTTCCTCGAACCGGTCCGGATCGGCGACCTCGTGCATGTGCGCGCCCAGGTCAACTGGACCGGACGCTCCTCGATGGAGGTCGGCGTACGGGTCCTGGCCGAGCGCTGGAACGAATCCAGCCCGGCCCAGCAGGTCGGCTCCGCTTACCTCGTCTTCGCCGCCGTCGACGAGCAGGGCAAGCCGCGCCGGGTGCCGCCGGTGCTCCCCGAGACCGAGCGCGACCAGCGCCGCTACCAGGAGGCACAGATCCGCCGGACACATCGCCTCGCCCGGCGGCGCGCGATCATGGAGCTGCGCGAACGGCGCGCCGCGGAAGGCCTCGACGACGCATAACGGCGACCCCGTGCTGCGCCGCCAGCGCCAGCCCCGTGCCGATGACGGTGCCGGCCGCCGCGCAGATCACATCGTCGATATCGGCGATCCGCCCGGCCCGCATCAGCAGCTGCGCCGTCTCGATGACCAGGCACAGACCCACACCCAGCAGGAACGCCACGGCGGCCGACGCGCGCGGCGCGGCGAACCGCAGCAGCAGCGGTGCGGGCACGAACAGCGCGGCATTGGCGATCTGCCGCCGCACCAGCATCTCCAGCTCCCCGGGCTCCAGCTGGGCGCCCAGGTCGAACAGCCCCTCACCGGGCCGCCACCACACCGTCGCGTCCCCGGAGCCGACCGGCTGGCTGGGCGCGAGCGTCGCCAGCAGGAGCAGCAGCAGCCAGCCGGCCAGCAGCATCCGGGCCGTGGTGCGCGGGGCGCCGCCGTCGGGGACGAGCGCCGTCCACAGGGCGAGCGCGACCGCCGCCGCCAGCGCCATCATGAGGAAGAGCGTCACCGTGGTGGGGGTGATGCCCAGCACAACCTGCCACACAGTGCGCCCCTTTCAGGACCGCTCGAACATCCCGGACATCAGCTGCAGCTCCATTTGGTGACGTAGAACGTCTCCCCACGCTCCATGACGCCCCGGATGCACTCATCCGCGAGCATCTCCACCCGGCCGCTCAGCCCGACGGCGCCACCCTGTGTCCGCCGGGTGCCGAACCAGCCGGGGAAGGCGGTGATCCGGTCGTTCTTGCGCTGGTACCCGAGCCGCACGATGATCTCGTCGAGGCCGGCCGCCGACCCGTGCCGCCGGTAGGTCGCGGTGTACATCCCGTCGGCCCCCACCGGACCCTGCAGACACAGCTGGCCGCGCACCAGATCCCCGCAGCCGGTCGGTGCGGGAGGCGCCGGCGGCGCTGCGGCGGCGGTGGCCGCGACCAGGCCCAGCGCGGCGAGGGCCACCGTGACCCGGCGCGCACGGCAGCGGGCGTCCGGCCGGCGCACGGGCGGGCCGGGCAGGGTGCGGCGGGGTGCGGGGACGCTCATGGGCACACTGCCTCGTCCCCGGTGATCGCCGAGATCCGGCCCGGCTTCTGCGGCGGCTCCTCGGCCCGTACCCGCTGCACCGCCGTATGGCCCTGGCCGACGGTCACCTGCATCACCGGACCCCGCCCGGCCACCGGCCGCAGCTCGGCACCGGGCAGCGCGGCGGCCAGCGAGCGGGCCGAGCGGTCCCAGCGCGGGTCGTAGGCGATGACCGTCCGGGGCACCTTGCCGAGGGCGGAGCTGCCGGGGACGGTGGTGGCGAAGCCGGTGGCGTGCAGCTCCCTGGCCACCGTGGCGGCCTGCCCGGCCCGGTCGGTGCCGTTGCCGACCCGCACCTGGACCTGGCCCGGCGGGATGTCCACCACCTTGGCCTGCGGCTCCTTCCGGTCCCCGGGCACCGTGATCGGCTGGTCCTCGCGGATCGCCCGGAAGAGCTTCGGCGCCTGCACCGGATCCCAGCGCACGGTCGAGCCCACGCCCGGCACCGGCTGGGCCACAGCGCGCAGCGGCACGGACGTGAACTCCGAGGACGACGGGGTGAAGCCGCGCATCGCCTGCCCGAGGTCCACCAGGTCGTTGGCCCCGAAGCCCGAATCGGCCCGTACGGACCGGAGCATCGTGTCGGCGACGTCCCTGAAGCGGATGGGGTTCATCAGCACTCCGGAGGAGGTGATCTTGTGGATGAGGGCGGCCAGGAAGCGCTGCTGGCGCTGCATCCGGCCGAGGTCGGCGGAGCCGTCGAGATGCCGCGAGCGCACGTACTGCAGCGCCTGACCGCCGTTGAGCCGCGATTTGCCGACCGGCAGATCCAGTCCCGTGAAGCTGTCGCGCAGCGGCCGTACGGTGCAGATCTCCACCCCGCCGACCGCGTCCACACTGCGCATGAAGCTGGTGAAGTCGACCTCCAGGTAGTGGTCGATATGCACCCCGGTCATGTGCTCGACGGTCCGCACGGTGAGGCTGGGGCCGCCCTCGGCATAGGCCGCGTTGAGCTTGATGGCGTGCTTGGCGCGCTGGCGGCCGGTGACGGCGTCCGTGTGCGCGGGGACCTCGGCGTAGGAGTCGCGGGGCAGGCTGATCACGCTGGCGCGGTCCCGGTCGGCGGAGAGGTGGACCAGCATGAGGGTGTCGGTGCAGTGACAGGGCGCACCGCCCAGGTGGTACTTCTGCTTCTCCGCGGCGGTGAGCCGGTCGCGCCCGTCCGTGCCGACGACCAGGAAGTTCAGCCCGTCGCCGCCCCCGGGCCGGTTGCTCATGCCCTTGAAGGCGTCCACCCGGCCGATGCCGCTCTCCACGCCGGTGACCACGGCGTGCCCCACGCCGCTCGCGGCCAGCAGCAGCACCGACGCGAAGGCGCCGATCCGCAGCCCCCAGCGCGGGCCCGACGGGCGCCGGCGCGCACCGGGCCGGGCGGCCCGGCGCCGGGCCGGACGGGGGGAGCGGAACGGCGCGGTCACGGGGGACACCTCCGCGGCTGGGCGGGCGTGATCGGGGCCCGGCGGGAAGCGGGCAGAACGAGAGCGGAGAAACGAGGGCGGGGAAACGAGAGCGGGGCGAATGCTGATCAATCGGACGAGGACACCGTAGGTCCATACGATCGGCTGCAAAGCACCACACGCCGGGCATCCGGCGCCCGGCCACCCGGCTGCGTCCGGGGGTGTCTGCCATTCGCGGTAACGTGGGCGCGATTCTGCAGTCTCCCGGCGGGCGCTGCCGTCGCTGGCGGCTCGCCACGGGACGTACCCCCGAGGAACCATGCCGCAGCAGCAGCCCCCGGCCGTCTCCGTGATCATGCCGGTGCTCAATGAGGAACGTCACCTGCGCAATTCGGTCCGGCACATCCTGGAGCAGGAGTACGCCGGTGAGATGGAGGTGGTGATCGCCCTCGGCCCGTCCGCGGACCGTACGGACGAGATCGCCGCCGAGCTCGTCGCCGAGGACGCCCGGGTGCACACCGTGCCCAACCCCACCGGCCGCACCCCCGCCGCGCTGAACGCCGCGATCAAGGCGTCCCGGCACCCGATCGTGGTGCGCGTCGACGGCCACGGCATGCTCTCGCCGAATTACATCGCCACCGCCGTGCGCCTCCTGGAGGAGACCGGCGCGGCGAATGTCGGCGGCATCATGCACGCCGAGGGCGAGAACGCCTGGGAGGAGGCGGTCGCCGCCGCGATGACCTCCAAGATCGGCGTGGGCAATGCCGCCTTCCACACGGGCGGTCAGGCCGGCCCTGCCGAGACCGTCTATCTCGGGGTGTTCCGGCGCGAGGCGCTGGAGCAGCAGGGCGGCTACAACGAGGAGTTCATCCGCGCCCAGGACTGGGAGCTGAACTTCCGGATCCGTGAGGCCGGCGGGCAGATCTGGTTCTCGCCCGAGCTGAAGGTGCAGTACCGCCCGCGGCCGAGCATCAAGGCGCTGGCCAAGCAGTACAAGGACTACGGCAAGTGGCGCCATGTCGTGGCCCGCTACCACGCCGGTTCGATCAATCTGCGCTATCTCGCGCCGCCGACCGCGGTGTGCGCCATCGCGGCTGGCCTGGTGGTCGGTGCGGCCGTCACCCCCTGGGGCCTGGTCGTCCCGGCCGGCTATCTCGCCGCCATCACCGCGGGCTCGGTGCCGGCCGGCAAGGGGCTGTCGCTGAAGGCCCGCGCCCAGATCCCGGTCGCCCTGGCGACCATGCACATGGCCTGGGGCGCGGGCTTCCTGACCAGCCCCCGCTCGCTCGCCAAGAAGGTCATCGCCAGCCGCCGCCCGGCGGTCATGGCTCCGGCGGCCGAGGCCGAGTAGTACGGGGCGGCCGAGGCCGAGCAGCCGGGGGCGCCCGACGCCGAGCAGCCGGGCCGCCCCCGCCCAGGCCAGGACCCCGCGCCCGGACCAGGCCCCCCGCCTAGAAGCTGTACTGCGGATTCACCTTCATGCAGGCCTTGGTGTCCTCACCGTTGAGCGCGTCCGCGCTGTCCGGTGCCTTGTCCGCGCCCTTCTCGTCGCCCGGCTCCTTCGGGTACGCCGAGCCGGTACGCCAGTCGTTGCCGACCACCAGCCGCATCCCGGTGGCCGAACTCGACTCCCGGACCGCGTCCTTGGGGAGTCCGAGCGCCTTGGCCAGCGCCAGCGCGTCGCCCCGCTGGGCCTTGTCCCGGTACGTGATCGTGGTGTCGGCCTGGGTGGTGAGCGCGGAGTCGGTGCCGGCCGCGGTGTAGCCCAGGCCGGACAGCTGCTGCTGGATGACCGACGCGCGGCCGGAAACCGGGCCGTTCACCGTGCTGTTGGTGCCGTTCTGCACCACAACCTTCAGCTGGCCCTTGGGAGTTGCGGGCTTCGGAGCCGGCGTGGCCTTCTTCTTCCTGTCCTTGCCGTCCAGCGCGGTGTCGTTGCGCAGCAGCCCGAAGGTCGCCTCCGCATCGCCTGGCTTGGGCATGACATAGGACTCGCCAGGACCGTACTGCCAGGGCATGGTGACCATCGTGATGCGCTTGGTCGGCACCCGGCTGAGATCGCCGCCCAGGTCGTAGAGCTTCTTGACGGTGTCGAGGCCGTCGTCGACGGTCAGCGCATTGGTCGCGGCCTCCGCCAGGTCGCGCAGCTCCCCGGGGTTGGTGAGCTTGGCGTCCTCCTTCAGCTGACGGACCATCGAGTTCATGTACATGTGCTGGGCCTTGGCCCGGCCGATGTCGGTGTTGTCCTCGAAGCCGTAACGGGTGCGCAGCCACTGCAGCGCCTGGACGCCCTTGACCGAGTGCGTGCCCTTGGTGAGCTTCAGCCCGCTGCCGTGGCCCTTGCTGTCGTGCGAGTAGACGTTGTTGTCGACGCAGACCGGGACGCCGCCGATGGCGTCCGCCATGTCCACCACGCCGGCGAAGTCGACCATCATGAAGTGGTCGATGTAGATGCCGGTCAGCTCCTGCCAGGTGGCGAGCGTGCAGCCCGGACCGCCGTGCTGGAGCGACTCGTTGATGGCCCCGGAGGTCTGCGGATAGACCTTGTGGGTCTTCGGGTCGGTGCACTGGGGGATCGTCACCCGGGTGTCCCGCGGGATGGAGATCACCGACATGTTGCTGCGGTCCGCGGAGACATGCAGCAGCATCTGCACATCGGCGAGCGGTTTGCGGTCCGCGTCCTGCCGGGCGCCGCCGAGCTCGATGTTCTTGGCGCTGTTCCGGCCGTCGGAGCCCAGCAGCAGGATGTTCAGCGGGCTCTGTCCGAAGGCGTTGGGGTCCGGCTTCTGCAGGCCGCCCCCGCCCAGGGACCTCGGGGCCTTGCGGAGGTTGGCGTTGAGGTGCTCGTAGTACCAGTACCCGGCACCCGCGCCGCCCACTATCAGGACGGCGAGGGTGAGGGCGGTCCAGCGCAGCACCTTGCGGCGGGGCCGCCCCCCTTTGCGGTGCCCGCCGCCGTCGGCGGGCACCTCTCCGTCCCCGTCCGCGGGGGGCACGGCGCCGCCTTCGGGAGGCGTCCAGCCGGGCGCGTCCGGCGGCAGCCCCTTGTCCTCGTAGTGGCCGTCGTCCCGGACCGGTTCCGCTGCTTCCGGCCGGCGTCTCCGACGTGACCGGTCACCCCGCACACTGCTCTGCCCCATTCGGCCCTCTCCCCGTTTTCCGTCCGGTGGTGCGCTCGGCGCCTCGGCGGGGCGGCCGGATCCCGCTCACTTCACTTTGCGCAGATGTTCTTGTCATCTGCATTGACGTTCTGCACCCCGTCCGGGGTTTCGGTCGGCGCCTCGATCGGTGAACCCGGTGCCTTGAAGTCCTTGCCGAGGACGAGCTTCATCGGCTGGCGGTCGCCGGCGTTCTGCCCGGACTTCTTCAGCGCGCTCTTGGGCAGGCCCATCCAGTCGGCCAGCGCGGCGGCCTGGTCGGCCTGGTTGGGCCCGTATTCGAGGCGGGTGGCGGCCAGCTTCGTCGGCGCGTTGCCGGCGTTGGTGGCGAGCTTGGCGCCCTGCTTGTTCTGCAGCCAGTCCACGGTCTCCTGGGCCGAGCCGATCGGCCCGCCGCCGTTGGTGACATCGACCCGTACGCGCTCGGGCGGAGCCTTCTTGACCGGGCCGGACTTCTTGCCCTTGCCCTTCTTGCCCTTGGCCAGGGTGTGGTCCGCCCGCACCATCGCGAACAGCGGGTCCGACTTGGCCTTGTCGAGGATGACGGTGGCCGGGTCGTCGGGGTTGTCCAGCACCGGCACGGTGGCGAAGGTGACCTTGTCGATGTCGACCTTCTTCAGGTCGGTACCGAAGTCCAGCAGCTTGCTCGCGGTGCCGATACCGGTGTCGACGGTGAGCGCCTTGGTCGCCGCCTGGCTGACGTCGTAGAGCTTGCCGGGGCTGCTGAAGGCGCTGGACTTCAGCTTGCGGATCAGCGAGCTGAGGAACTGCTGCTGCAGCTCGATACGGCTCAGGTCGCTGCCGAAGCCGACGGTGTGCCGGGTACGGACGAACGCCAGCGCCTGCTCGCCCTTGACGGTGTGCCGGCCGGCCTTCAACTTCAGGTGCGACTTGGGGTCGTTGATGTCCTTGGCCGCGCACACCTCGACGCCGTCCACCGCGTTGGACAGCTCCTTGACCGCGTTGAAGTCGGCCATCATGAAGTGGTTGATCTTCAGCCCGGTCATCTTCTCGACGGTGCGCCAGGTGCAGCCGGGATCCCGGCCCTCCTGGCCCAGGCTGGTGTTGAAGCGCACCCCCTGCTGACCGGGGATGTTCTTCGTCGAGCCGTCCTTCTGCTTCGTCGGGCAGCTGGGGATGTCGGTGATCATGTCGCGCGGGATGCTCATCGCCGTCGCGTTCGTCCGGTCCTTGGAGATGTGCATCAGGATCGTGGTGTCCGCGTGCCCCACGCTGCCCGCGTCGCCGTAGCCCCCGTTGCCCTTCCCGGAGCGGGAGTCGGTCCCGATGATCAGGAGGTTCACCGGGCCGTCGGACACCGCGTCGTTCTCCACGCCGACGTCGACCTTGGAGATGTTGCCGTCCAGCTGCTGGTAGATGAAGTACGCGGCGCCGCAGCCGGCGACGAGGACGAAGCCCACCACACCGGCGGTCCAGTGCAGCGCCCGCTTCTTCCCCGACTTCTTCGGCCTGCGCTTACGGCGGCTCGCCGGGCCCGCCTCCGCCGCTGTCGCCGTCGCCGTGCGGTTGGCGGCGGCCCGGCGCGCTGCCCGGCCGCCGGCCGGCTGCTCGCTGTCTCCGTCCGCCGCGCTCCCGCCCCGGCGCTCGCGCTGGGTCGGCAGCGGACGGGTGTCGGTGTCGCCGGCATCGGCGTCCCGCTTCCGGGCGGCGCGTCTGCCGGCCGCAGTGCGGTCGGAGGGCCGAGCGGCGGCTTGACCGGCAGGGTCAAGCCGCAGTTCGTAATTGCCGGTGTCCGGATCGAACACCCACTGATCGGCGGGATCGACATTGTTGTCGCCCGCCCGCCCACGGCCTTGCGCGTCCACGGTGCCTTGAATCCTCCGTCGGTGCCACGCGGCGCCATCCCCTCAAGGCGCTCGGGTCGGTCGATCGTGCATTGCTCGGTCATCGGTCAGCTTGGTCGTGCGACCGGATCGCTCACACTATCCGCCCAGTTCAGCGCCCCGCGACGCTCGTGACAAATTCCACTTACCTACAACTGGGCAATCCGCCCAATCCATTCGAGTCGTCGGCTTGTTTTGCGGCATCTTTATTCGCAGATCCCGTGTTCCGCCGTCGTCCCGGGAAAGGTCGGGCCCGAACTCGGCGAGGGCGCGGGCGGTTCGCCCGGCCGGTCGTCCGACGATCCGTTTCCGGTGCGGACCGGTTCCTCCCCGGCGTCGTGCGGGGGCGTCACGGTCACCGGAAGATCCCTGCGCAACTGCCCGAAGAGCCGTCCGGCGTCCGGTTGCACCAGCTCATCGCGGTTGGGGTCCAGGCGGTACTCCTGCCGCGGCACGGTCATGAACTGGATCCGGTCGGTGGGAATGCGGCGGGCGCTGCGCACCAATTCGTACAGCCCCCTCAGGGAAGCCAGCGCGGTGTCCGTGGTCAGGGAACTCGTCGCGGCATCCAGCACCGGATACAGCCGGGTCGGATTGAGCAGGACACCATTGCTCTGCACTTTCTTCACGAGTGCGCCAAGAAATCGCTGTTGCCTCTCCATGCGCTGGGTATCGCTGCCGTTGCCCAGGCTCTTTCGTGCCCGTACGTAACCGAGCGCTGCCTCACCGTGCAGGGTCTGCCGGCCGGCGGGCAGCGTGAGATGCGCCTCGGGATCGTGGACCGGCCGGGGCAGACAGACCTCCACACCGTCCACCGCGTCCACCATCCTCGTGAAGCCCACGAAGTCGATGATCAGGTAGTGGTCGATGCGGATCCCGGTCAGCTTCTCGACCGTACGGATCGTGCAGGCCGGGCCGCCGGCCGCGAACGCCCCGTTGAACTGGGCCGGCCGCGGCTCGGTCTCCGTACCGTCCGGGCGCTTGCAGTGCGGCACCTCCACCATCAGATCCCGCGGGATGCTCACCGCGGTGGCGCTCTTCCGGTCCGCCGCGAGGTGCAGCAGCATCGTGGTGTCCGAGCGCTGCCCGCGGCTGTGGCCGTATCTGCCGTTGCCGCCGTTACGGCTGTCGGAGCCGATCAGCAGCACGTTCCCGGCGTTCGGCGGGCCCGCCGGCGGCCGCTCGGACTCCCACTTCCGCAGCTCCCGCTCGGTGGCACTGTCGGTGTGGATATTGCCGTTGAGCTTGGCGTACACCGCCCAGCCGGTACCGGCCCCGGCCAGCACGAAACCGGCGATGCCGAGCGCGGCCCAGCGACGCCAGTGCCATCGGTGCGGCGGGACGCGCGGCGGCCCCGGCCCACCCGCTCCCGGCCCCCCGGCCGGGCGCGCGGCCCAGCCGGCGAACCTGGGGGGCTCGGGGGTATCGGTCACCTGTGCGTCCATCCCTCACGGAGTCGGCGTCGCGCCCGCACGCAGGGCCCGGACGGAACAAGAGACGGACGAAACCCGCGCAGGGTTGTACGTACTCAAGATCATGGACCGAAACGGACGTACCGGCCCGCCCTGGGGGCGTCCGGTCCGCCGGACGGGGGAGCGCCGTTTCTCAGTGCGACAGCGGCGCCCGGAACGTGATCTTCTCGCTGTTCTCCCGGTCGGCCGCGGCCTCGGCGCCCAGCCGGTCCAGGTGGCGGCACAGCACCACGGAGCCGCCGGTCACCAGCGGCGCGTACAGCCCGTACGACAGGCCCTGCCAGGTGTCGTACCCCAGCCCCGACAGCACCCGCGGTACCTCCGGCAGCCCGGCCGCGCCCGCGTCGGCCAGCGCGCGCGCCACGCTGCCGGCCCCGGTCAGCTCCTCGCCGCCGACGACCAGCGCCGCGGCACCCGGGTCCACCGGCGCGAACGGCGCGAACCGGTCACCCTGGCCCGGCACCTCGACGGCGTAGTCCGCGAAGCCCGCCGGCGGCTGCGGGAAGCGGCCGCCCAGCGGGCGCAGCGCCAGCGCCACCCGCTCGCCGGAGCAGGCGAGCGCCGCATCGAGCCGGTCGGGCCCGGCGACGACGAGATCGGCGGCGGCCGGATCGCCGTCCACCTCCGCCACCACGCCCACGGACGAACAGGCCAGCAGCCAGACGGCGGTCTGCCAGTGCGCGGGCAGCAGCAGCGCGAGCCGGTCGCCGGGTTCGGCGGCCAGGTCGCCCTGGAGGTAGTTGGCGGTCTTGGCCACCCAATTGGCGAAGGTCGCGACGGACAGTTCCACGCGCTCGCCGGTGGCGTCGTCGTAGAAGGTCACCAGCGGGCGGGCCGGGTCCGCGGCGAGCGCGGAACTCAGCAGGTCGGCGGGGGTGCGATCGGTGGCGTTCATCGCGGCCAGGGTAGCCGCGGCGGCGGTTGGCGGCGGGTCGGGCCCGGCAGGCCCGCGCCACCGGATCGGCCGATGCCCCGTCAGATCACCGTTGGCGCGTTCGCTCCGGCCATGTCCAGGATTTTGTCCATGCGCCCCTTCCTTGCGATCTGTCTCGGCGCCGTGTGCACCGCCGCCCTCGCCCTGCCCCTCGCACCGACGGCCGGTGCGAGCGCCGGCCCCGCCGCCGCGCCGCGCCCCACGCGCTCCGGTGAGCTGCCGGGCAGCACCCAGTCCCTGCCGGTGGCGGCGCTCGGCGCACCCGCCCCGCGCCCCGACGCCCGTGACACCACCCCGGCGCCCACTCCCCAGCCACTCGGCCTGCCGGCCCGCACCGTACGGCCGTTCTCCCTCCTCGGAGTCGTCTGGGACGACGCCGCCGCCGAGCTGCGGGGCCGGGTCCAGGTCCGCACCCGCGCCAGCGGCAGCCACGACTGGTCCGGCTGGCAGGACGTACAGGTCCACAACGACGACGCCCCCGACCTCGGTTCCGCCGAGCGGCACGACAGCGCGGTACGCGGCAGCACCTCGCCGCTGTGGGTCGGCGACTCCGACGCCGTCCAACTGCGCATCACCCCCGAGTCCCGCAACCGCGCACGGGCCACCCTCCCCGGCGGGCTGCGGCTGGAACTCGTCGACCCCGGCAGGGCGCCGCGTGCCGTCCGCGGCGCACACGCCGACCCCCCGGCCCCGCTCACCCCCGAGGCCACCGCGGCCTCCGCCGCCAACACCAAGCTCGCCCCGCTCGGCGCCACCGAGATCCCGGCACTCGACCAGGCCGCCTCCCAGACCGACATCGACGCGGCGGACGGGGCGCCGGCGGCCCGCACCTACGTCGGCCCGCGCCCGCGGATCGTCACCCGGGCCGGCTGGGGCGCCGACGAGCAGCTGCGCGAGAAGGCCTTCACCTACACCCGTACCGTCCGCGCCGCCTTCGTCCACCACAGCGGCTCGGGCAACAACTACGAATGCACCGAGGCCCCTTCGCTGATCCGCGCCATGTACCGCTTCCACGTCAAGAGCAACCACTGGCGGGACATCGGCTACAACTTCCTCATCGACAAGTGCGGAACGGTCTACGAGGGCCGCGCGGGCGGCGTCGCCAAAGCCGTGATGGGCGCCCACACCCTCGGGTTCAACACCGACAGCACCGGGATCGCCGTCCTCGGCACCTTCACCGACGACGAGCCGCCGCAGCCCGCCGTCGAAGCCATCGCCCGTCTGACGGCCTGGAAGCTCGGCCTCTACAGCGTCGATCCGCGCGCCACCGTCAAGCTGCTGTCCGGTGGCGGAAACCGCTTCCCCAAGGGCACCAAGGTCCCCCTGCACGTCATCTCCGGCCACCGGGACGGCTTCACCACCGACTGCCCCGGCGTCCACCTCTACGACAAGCTCGCCGCCACCCGCGTCGCCGCGGCCGCCCTGCAGAGCCGCTGATCCGCTGATCCGCTGCCGGCCGGCACGACGGCACCTTCCGGGCTTTGCACAGGTCGGTCACGGTGCACGGTGCAGGGGGCCGCTCATGCAGGGGGCCGCTCAACCATTCCGGCCGCCGGCACGTCTCAGGTCCTGTCCGGCGGATCAGGGCCGGAGCGGCCCCGGCCGCGACGACGTTCGCACTCCCGGGCCCGCGCTCCTCCCGTGGCCGGAACGGCACGGGGGCACCCCCACCGCCGAGGGCGCCCGCAGGCCCGTCTGCCTACACTGGTCGGCCGATCGGCCGACCCCAGCAGGAAGCAGAGACGACAAGGTGACTGAAGCGATCCTCCTGGTCGGCGGCAAAGGCACCCGGCTGCGCCCGCTGACGGTGCATACGCCCAAGCCCATGGTCCCGGCGGCCGGAGTGCCGTTCCTCACCCACCAGCTGGCCCGCGCCCGGGCCGCCGGCGTCGAGCACATCGTCCTCGCCACCTCCTACCTCGCCGAGGTCTTCGAGCCGTATTTCGGCGACGGATCGGCGCTCGGCCTGCACCTGGAGTACGTCACCGAGCAGGAGCCGCTGGGCACCGGCGGCGCCATCCGCAATGTCGCCTCGCGGCTGCACTCCGCGCCCGACGACCCGGTACTGATCTTCAACGGTGACATCCTCACCGGCCTGGACATCGCCGCCCTCGTCGGCACCCACCGCACCTCCGGCGCCGATGTCTCGCTGCACCTCACCCGGGTCGAGGACCCGCGCGCCTTCGGCCTGGTGCCCACCGACGACACCGGCCGGGTCACCGCCTTCCTGGAGAAGCCGCAGACCCCCGAGGAGATCGTCACCGACCAGATCAACGCCGGTGCCTATGTCTTCAACCGGTCGGTCATCGACACCATCCCGGCCGGCCGCCCGGTCTCCGTCGAACGCGAAACCTTCCCCGGCCTGCTCGCCGACGGCGCCCACCTCCAGGGCATGGTCGACTCCACGTACTGGCTGGACCTCGGCACCCCGCAGGCCTTCGTCCGCGGCTCCGCCGATCTGGTCCTCGGCCGCGCCCCGTCCCCGGCGGTGCCCGGCCGCTGCGGCGACCGCCTGATCCTGGAGACCGCCGAGGTCGCCGCCGACGCCAAGCTCACCGGCGGCACCGTCGTCGGCCCGCGCACCGTCATCGGCGCCGGCGCCGAGATCGACGGCAGCGCCGTCCTCGACGGCGCGGTCATCGAGCCGGGCGCCCGGATCCGTGACGCGCTGATCGGCGCCGGCGCGCACATCGGGGCCCGTACGGTCCTGGACGGTGCGGTCATCGGCGACGGCGCGCGGATCGGTGCCGACAACGAACTGCGCGACGGCATCCGCATCTGGTGCGACGCCGACATCCCCGCCGGCTCGGTGCGCTTCTCGTCCGACCAGTAGGCCACGCCCTGCCGCTTCTGCGGCTCCTGCCGCTCCTGCGGCGCATCACGGGAGCGGCGCCAGGGGAGCGGCGTACCAGGGGAGCGGCGCACCACAGGAGTGACGCACCACAGGAGCGGCCCACCACGGGAATGCCGCCCGGCACCACCACGTTGTGGGCCCCGAGGGGGCACTCACCACCCCTACGGAATGTGTTCGGCCACCCCCTACGGCCCCCCTGCACCCACCCCCTACACCCACCCCCGACGGCCCGCCCCCGCCGTCACCCCCATCGCCTAACCTGGCCGCATGCCCGCCCGCACCTGGGACCCGC
The DNA here is from genome assembly GCF_040650675.1 of Streptomyces sp. NPDC048637. NCBI lineage: Bacteria > Bacillati > Actinomycetota > Actinomycetes > Kitasatosporales > Streptomycetaceae > Streptomyces > Streptomyces sp. NPDC048637. The sequence continues at coordinate 26,307 of NZ_JBEZHQ010000054.1, read as the reverse complement.
CCGGCCCGTTCGACCTGCACCGCACGCTGGGTGTGCTGCAGCGCGGCCCCGGCGACCCCGCGTTCGCGGTGCGCGACGGCGAGCTGTGGCGCGCCTGCCGTACCCCCGAGGGCCCCGGCACGCTCCGTATCGCGGCCCGCCCCGCCGCCGGCCAGGTCGAGGCCGAGGCCTGGGGACCGGGCGCCGACTGGCTGCTGGAGCGCCTCCCCGAGCTGCTGGGGGAGGCCGACGACCCGGCGCAGCTGACCGCCCGGCACCGCATCGTCCATGAGGCCCGCCGCCGCCACCCCGGTGTCCGGCTCGCGCGGACCGGCCTGGTCCTGGAGTCGCTGATCCCCTCGATCCTGGAGCAGAAGGTCACCAGCGACGAGGCGTACCGCGCCTGGCGGCTGCTGCTGCAGCGGCACGGCGAGCCCGCCCCCGGCCCCTGGGCGCGGATGCGGGTGATGCCGGAGCCGCGCGGCTGGGCGCTGATCCCCTCCTGGGAGTGGCACCGCGCGGGCGTCGACGCCAAGCGCTCGTCCGCGATCCTGCGTGCCGTGCGGGCCGCCCGCCGGATGGAGGAGGCCGCGCGGATGGACCTCGCGGACGCCACCCGGCGGCTGACGGCGCTGCCCGGCATCGGCCCCTGGACCGCCGCGGAGACGCTGCAGCGCACCCTCGGCGCCCCGGACGCGATCACGGTCGGCGATCTGCATCTGCCGAAGATCATCGGCTATGCCCTCACCGGCCGCCGCGGCACCACGGACGAGGAGATGCTCGCACTCCTCGCGCCCTACGAGGGCCAGCGGCACCGCGCCGCCCGGCTGATCCTGCTGTCCGGCCGCGTCCCGCCGCGCCGCGCCCCGCGCTTCCCGGTGGGGGACATCGCCCGGCTGTGACCGGCGCGCGGGCGCGGGTCAGCGCACGACGACGAAGTCGTCGGCGGTCCGTGCCGGGCGCGGCGGCGGTGCCGCCGCCGGACGTCCGATGGCCACCGCCCCCATCGGCTCCCAGTCCGCCGGCAGCCCCAGCACGTCCCGGACGACGTCCCGGCAGAACATCGTCGACGAGACCCAGGCGGAGCCGAGGTGTTCGCCCGCCAGCGCGACCAGGAAGTTCTGGATCCCCGCGCCGTTGGCCACGATGAACATCTCGCGCTCCGCCGTGCTCCGCCGCGCGTCGGGGTAGGGGTGCGAGCCGTCCGTCACCATGCACGGCACCGCCAGATACGGCGCGGCGCGCAGCACATCGCCGCGCCGGATCCGCTTGGCGATGGACTCCTCCGACTTGCCGTCCCGGCGCAGATCCGCGATCCAGGCGTCCCGCATCGCGTCCAGGAGCCGCACCCGCGCCTGCGGCGACTCCAGCAGCACGAACCGCCAGGGCGTGGTGTGGTGCGGCGCCGGGGCGGTGACCGCCGCCGCCACCGCGCGCCGGACCGCCCCCGGGTCGACCGGTTCGCCGGTGAAGGCGCGGACCGTACGCCGTGCCGTCACCGCTTCCCGTACGGCTTCCGAGGTGCCCAGCCGGAACATGTCGTCCTCGGGGCTGCGCACCATGACGCGCGCCCCGGCCATGTCGTCGTGCTCCCCGACGACGTGGGGAAGACCCCGCACCACCGCGACCGGCAGTCCGGCCGCCTTGCCCTTCACCAGGTCGCCCGCGGCGGCCAGCTCGTCGGCGGTGGCCACCACCGTCGCGCTGAGCGGATTGCCGTATGCGTCCGTGCCGCCGCGCAGATCGTCCAGCACCCGCACCCCGGCCGCGCCGATGGCGACATCGGTGAGCCCGTTGCGCCACGGCCGGCCGGAGGTGTCGCTGATGACGACACCGACGTCGACGCCGAGTGCGGTGCGCAGGCCGGCGCGCAGGGCGCGCGCCGAGGCGTCCGGATCCTCCGGCAGCAACAGCACCGTCCCCGACGGGGTGTTGGAGGCATCGACACCGGCCGCGGCCATCACCAGCCCCTGCCGGTTCTGCACGATCCGCAGGGTGCCGCGGCGCGCCACCACCCGCACCGTCTCCTGGTCGATCGCCGCCTCGCGGTCGGCGGCCTCGACCACCCGGCCCTCGGCCTTGCTGACGATCTTCGAGGTCACCAACAGCACGTCACCGTCGGCGAGTTGGGGCAGCCCTTCGGCGGTCGCCGCCGCCGCGATCAGCTTGACGAGGTCGTCGCCGGGCCGCACCTCGGGCACTCCCGGCAGCGCCCACACCCGGTAAGCGGGCACCTCGGAGGCGTCCTTCACGCCCGGACCTCCGCGGCCAGCTCCAGCGCCTCGCGCACCATCGCGGTCGTGGCGTCCAGATCCGTCATCATCAGCGGCACGGCCCGGCAGCGGATACCGGCCGCCTCGACCTCGGCCACCGCACCCGCGTCGACGGAGTCGACCAGCCAGCCGTCCAGCAGCCCGGACCCGTAGTGGCGGGCGACGGCCGCGGCGGTCGCCTCCACCCCCACCGCCGCCAGCACCTTGTCGGCCATTCCGCGGACGGGGGCGCCGCCGACGATCGGCGAGAGCCCGATCACCGGCACCCCGGCGTCCGCGATGGCCTCCCGGATACCGGGCACCGCCAGGATCGTCCCGATGCTGACCACCGGGTTGGACGGCGGGAACAGCACCACATCTGCCGCTGCGATGGCCTCCAGCACGCCCGGCGCGGGCTTGGCCTGATCGGCACCGACCGGCACCACGGCATGTGCGGGCACCGAGGCGCGCAGCCGCACCCAGTACTCCTGGAAGTGGACCGCCTTGCGCTCGCCGTCTTCGTCGACGGCCACATGGGTCTCGATCCGGTCGTCGGACATCGGCAGCAGCCGCACACCGGGCTTCCAGCGCGCGCACAGTGCCTCAGTGACGGCGCTGAGCGGATATCCGGCACTCAGCATCTGGGTCCGCACGATGTGGGTGGCGAAGTCCCGGTCACCGAGCCCGAACCACTCGGGGCCGACGCCGTAGGCGGCCAACTCCTCCTTCACCCGGAAGGTTTCGTCGGCGCGGCCCCAGCCCTGCTCCTCGTTGATGCCGCCGCCGAGCGTGTACATCACGGTGTCGAGGTCGGGACACACCTTGAGCCCGAACAGATGGATGTCGTCGCCGGTGTTCCCGATGACGGTGAGGTCCGCGTCCGGAGCCGCTGCCTTCAGTCCCCGCAGAAAGCGGGCGCCGCCGATACCGCCGGCCAGAACCACGATTCGCATAGAGACAGTGTGTCAGCCGAAGGCTGACTCGATGAGGGGTGGTGGCCGGGCGACGGGTGGGCAGTGTGTCAGCCGAAGGCTGACTCGATGAGGGGTGGTGGCCGGGCGACGGGTGGGCGTGGCAGGGCGGGGCGAGGCGGTGTCAGGGGGCCGGTACCCCGGGTGGGGTGGTGGCGGCGCCGGCGTCCGTGGCCTGGCTGGGATGCATCGGCATATTGGTCAGCCCCGGGAAGTACACGTGGAGGCTGACGGCCGGCGTCAGGGCGTCGTTGACGACCTCGTGGACGTAGCCGGGGGCGAACACCCGCTGGGCGCCGGCCGTGAGCGTACGGGGCCCGTCCTCGGCGTGTTCGGTCAACTCGCCTTCCAGGACGGTCAGCACACCGGAGGACGCCCCGTGGTCGTGCCGCCCGCTGCCCTGCCCGGGCACCCAGCTGAGCAGCCACACCTCGTAGCCCGGTCCCGTACGCAGCCGGTGGTACCAGCGGGTGGTGGCGTCGTAGCGGACCAGTGGCGCCCAGGCGGCGCGGTCGGCGGCGAGGGAGCGGGCCAGCCCCGCGAAGCCGGCGACGGTGGCCGGGTGGGCGGGGACGGGCGGCAGCAGGTGGGGGATGGCGAGCGGGTCGCCGGCGATCTGGACGTCGCTGTTCATGGGTTTCGGGTTCCTCGGCGGAAGTGCTGGGGTGACGCGAACGGGGCTGCGGCGCCGGCGCGGGCTTTCCCTGTGGGGAGCGCGGCGCGGCGACACGGAGCAGGGGCGCTGCGGGGTGGTGCGAGCGGAAAGGCTGGAGCTCAGTGGCTTCAACAGCTGGAACAGCGACAGCGGGACTGCGCAGCGCAGAGCGACCCGTAGGCACGGGTCAGTCGGAGCGCGGGAGTCGCTGGCATGGGGTCAAGGAGACCGGGTCCGCGACGTGATGTCAACTGGATGTCTGGTTTGCCATAAATCTTTCACCTCATCCGGTTGCTCCGCCCGGCGAAAGGTTTGTGCAGCTACGGACGCGGAGACATCGACCGGCAACCGCGCTTTCAAACGCCGTTGCGGTCCCGTGATCGGTCTGTGATCTCCCCCGCTTCGGCGCGCGGGGTGCAACGTGAACGCCGCCTGATCGCGTCTTGGTGAGTGAAGAGGACGTGCAGGGTGGCACGCCTGGGAAAGTGTCCTGGTTTTTACTGATTTGAACACTTTCCGCATCCGCTTGGTTCCGCCGAGTGAATAAGAGGCTCAATAGCAGATCTCGGCTTGACTGGCCCGGATCACCACACTTGTAATTTCACTCGTGTCGTTCAGCCGAAATCGATCACGGCTTGATCACGGGGACGTAAAGACAGACGAGGGGCGCACATGACCGAGCTGTTCCAGGAATTGCTGGTCGAGGAGGCGGATGAGGAGCTCGGCTGGCAGGAGCGCGCACTGTGCGCCCAGACCGACCCCGAGTCCTTCTTCCCGGAGAAGGGTGGCTCCACCCGCGAGGCCAAGAAGGTCTGTCTCGCCTGCGAAGTCCGGTCCGAATGCCTTGAGTACGCGCTCGCCAACGACGAGCGCTTCGGCATTTGGGGCGGTCTGTCCGAGCGCGAGCGGCGCCGGCTCAAGAAGGCCGCCGTCTGACGATGACAGCGCAGCCGGCCGGACCGACGGCGCGCGGCCTCCCGGACCACGCCGCCGCACCCCCTCAACTCCCCATATCCCCCTATAGCGAACTCTCCGCCTCCAGCGACCTGCTCGCCGGAGGCGGACTGCTGTGTACGGACCCGGTCGGGGCACCGGCGCGAACCATTAGTGTGGGGCCCCGTCCGAGATGCGCCGCCGCCCTACAGGGCGCGCGCGTCGCCTCGTAGTCCGTCGCAGTGTCTTCCGGGGGCGGGGGCCCAGCGCGACTTCGCCGCGGGCCTTCGAACTCCCGGGTCCGGAGGGCCCGTACCTCGATGTCCGTGCACAGCCAGTCGGCGGCCCAGGCCGCCTCATACGCAGCTGCCACCCCAGAGTTCCCGCGGCACGTCGTCACCGCCGTGATCGTCTCCCATGACGGTGCCCGCTGGCTGCCCGACGCGCTCACCGGCCTGCTCGGCCAGGAGCGCCCGGTGCAGAACGTCATCGGCGCCGACACCGGCAGCGCGGACAACTCCGCCCAGCTGCTCGCCGAGGCCATCGGGGACCAGCGGGTGCTGCACCTCGCCCGCCGCTCCGGGTTCGGCACCGCCGTCGACGAAGCCGTCCGCACGGCCCCCGTGCTCACCCCCGACGATCTGCCGTATCTGCGCCGGCCCAGCGGCTGGGACCCGGTCAGCCGCACCTGGCGCGACGAGGCGTACGAGATGCCGGAGTTGCCGCACGGCGAACCGGTCCAGTGGCTGTGGCTGCTGCACGACGACTGCGCACCCGAGCCGGACGCGCTCGCCGAGCTGCTGCGGGTCGCCGACGCCAGCCCCTCCAGCGTCATCGTCGGCCCCAAGCTGCGCAGCTGGTACGACCGCCGGCAGCTGCTCGAAGCGGGGGTCAGCATCGCGCGCAGCGGCCGCCGTTGGACCGGCCTGGACCGCCGCGAACAGGACCAGGGCCAGCACGACCAGGTCCGCCCGGTGCTGTCCGTCTCCACCGCCGGCATGCTCATCCGCCGTGATGTCTACGAGGAGTTGAGCGGCTTCGACCGCCGGCTGCCCCTGATGCGTGACGACGTCGACCTGTGCTGGCGCGCCCAGGCCGCCGGGCATCAGGTCCTGGTCGCGCCGGAAGCCATCCTGCGGCACGCCGAGGCGTCCGCCCGCGAACGCCGCCCCATCGACTGCGTCGGCCGCTCGGTCGCCAACCCGCACCGCGTCGACAAGGCCGGCGCCGTCTACACCCTGCTCGCCAACACCCGCGGCGCGACCCTTCCGTACGTCCTGCTGCGGCTGCTGACCGGCACCTTCCTGCGGGTGCTCGCCTACCTCGTCGGCAAGGTCCCCGGCCAGGCGCTCGATGAACTCGCCGGACTCTTCGGCACCCTGCTGCGGCCCGGCAAGATCCTCGCCGCACGCAAGCGGAGAGGCCGGCCCGCGGTCGACGCGAGCGAGCTGCGGCCGCTCTTCCCGCCCCCCGGCGCGACCGTCCGGGCCACCGTCGAACAGGTCGCCGGCAACCTCGCCGGGCGCGCCGCGCCGGATGTGGCCTCGGCCGGCCGGCACGGCGCGGTCGAGTCCGGGCCCGGCGGCGATGACGCCGACTTCCTGGAGGTCGAGCAGTTCGCCCGGCTCAAGCGGATCGCCCGCAAACCGGCCCCGGTGCTCTTCCTCCTGCTCCTGCTGGTCTCGCTGGTCGCCTGCCGCGGACTGCTCGGCTCCGGCGCACTGACCGGCGGTGCGATGCTGCCCGCGCCCGGCAGCGTGTCCGACCTGTGGTCGGCCTACCTCGACAGCTGGCATGCGGTCGGCGTCGGCGGCAGCGCCTCCGCGCCCCCCTACCTGGCGATCGTCGCCCTGGTGTCGAGCATCTTCTTCGGCAGCACCGGCTTCGCCGTCACCCTGCTGCTGGTCTGCTCCGTCCCGCTGGCCGGACTCACCGCCTACTTCGCCTCCCGCCCGCTGGTCGCCTCCCGGCTGCTGCGGGCCTGGGGGAGCATCGCGTACGCCTTCCTGCCTGCGGCCGCCGGCGCGCTGGCGGGCGGCCGGCTGGGCACCGCGGTGCTCGCCATCCTGCTGCCCCTGATGGCGCGTGCCGCGATCGCCGCCGGCGGACTGCGGCTGCCCTCCGGCACCCGGCCCGGCTGGCGCGCCACCTGGGCGTACACGCTGCTGATCACCTTCACCATGGCCTTCACCCCGGTCGTCTGGCCGATCGCGGTGCTGCTCGGCATCGGTCTGCTGGTGCTGCGCTTCCTCGACGGAAACCGCGACCAGCTGCTCGCCTACGGGCTGCGCTTCCTGGTCGTGGCCGTGGTGCCGCTCGTGGTGCTCGCGCCCTGGTCGCTGTCGTTGCTGAGCCGGCCTGCCGGCTTCTTCCAGGAGGCCGGGCTCGACTACGGCGCCGGTTCCGCCTCCGTGCTCGACCTCATCGGGCTCAGCCCCGGCGGTCCCAAGGCCGCCGGCGGGGTGCTGCTCTTCGGCATCGTGCTGGCTGCGCTCGCCGCGACCCTGCGCGACGAGCGGCAGCGCGCGATCCGCACCGCCTGGGCGGTGGCGCTGACCGGGCTGCTGCTCGCGGCGCTGGGCAACGGCTCCGGCTGGACCGGGCCCGCGATGCTGGTCTACGGCCTGGCGCTGCTGTCTGCCGCGGCGATCGGCGCCGAGGGCATCCGGACCCGGATGGCCAGCCTCGGCTTCGGCTGGAAGCAGCCGGTCGCCGTGCTGATCGCGCTGGCATCCGTGCTCGCCCCCGTCTACGCCGCGGCCAGCTGGATGATCACCGGCGCCTCCGGTCCGCTGGAGCGGCGCACCCCGGAGCAGGTCCCGGCGTTCGTCGCCGAGGAGTCCGGCACCGCCGACCGGGCCCGCACCCTGGTCCTCGACGGCTCGCCCGGCCATGTGGACTACTCCCTCGTCCGCGGCTCCGGTGCCCGGCTCGGTGACGCCGATCTGGCCGCCTCGGCGGGCGAGGACAAGCGGCTCGGCGGCATCGTCGCCCACCTTGTGGCCGGCTCCGGCGCCGACCAGACCAACCAGCTCGGCGGCTATGCGGTCCGCTATGTCCTGGTCAGGGACGGGGCGCCGCGCGAAATGGGCCGGGTGCTGGACGCGACCCCGGGCCTGACCCGGCTCAGCCAGGACGACGGCAGCGCCCTGTGGCGCGTCGACCGCCGGGTCTCGCGGGTCTCGATCGTCCCGGGCGAGGCCAAGGACGGCACCAGCGCGGGCGAGGCCGCCGCACCCGTCGCCGTACCGTCCGGCCCCGTCGAGGCGCACACCAAGGTGACCGGCGGTGACGTCGGCCGGGTGCTGCGCCTCGCCGACGCCGCCGACGAGGGCTGGCAGGCCACCCTCAACGGCACCCCGCTCAAGCCCCTGACCGTCGACGGCTGGGCCCAGGGCTTCGCGCTCCCCGCGGAGGGCGGCACCCTCGACCTCACCCACGAGAACCCGATCGGCCACACCCTCTGGCTGTGGGCCCAGGGCCTGCTCGCCGTCGTCCTGGTGGTGCTGGCGCTGCCGGGCCGCCGCCGGGAGATCGACGACGACCTGCCGGAGGACACGGCCGCCGCCCAGGCCGCTGCGGTGTCCGGTGACGGCCGCCGGGCGCGGCGCCTGCGGGCCCAGGCCGAGGCGGCCGGTGCCCCCGAGGGCGCCGGGCCCGGCAGCCCCGCGGCGCGCGGGGGCGAGCAGCCGCCCGCCCCGGCCGCCGACCCGATGGCCGCCCCGGCGCCCCCCGCCCAGGACGCGGTCCAGGCGGGCGCCCCCACCGCCCCCACGGCCCCCGGCGACCCGTATGCGGCGGTGCCCCAGCAGCCGTCCTACGAGGAGTGGCAGGCCGCCCAGCAGGGCGTACCGGACGGCGCCGTGCCACCGGGCCACCCGGCCGGACAGCAGCCTTACGCACCCGCCGACCCGGCCGGACAGCAGCCTTACGCACCCGCCGACCCGGCCGGACAGCAGCCCTACGCACCCGCCGACCCGTACCAGGCCGGGCAGTACGGCCAGCCGTACCCGCCGGCCGATCCCTACCAGGCCCCCGACCCGTACGCGGACCCCTTCCAGGCGGGCGCCTACGACCCGTACGGCTACGGGCAGCAGCAGTACGGCGACGGCGGGCCGCAGCACCAGCAGCCCTACGACGACGGCACCGAGTACCCGGGGTACTCCGGCTCCTATCCCGAGCCGCGCCGTGACGGGAGCGACCAGCAGTGAAGCGCACCATGATGTCCCTGATCGGCGTGGCCGTCGCGCTGGCCGCGGTCACCGGCGTCGCCGCCGTGGCCGCCCCGGACGGCGGCGACCGGGACGCCCCCCGCGGCAGCAGCCGGCTGCCCGTCCAGCGCTCCGCGCTGCTCTGCCCGGCCCCGACCTCCTCCGAGGTCGGCGAGACCGCCTACACCGCCTTCGCCCCCAAGGGCGCCGCGGCCGGCGCGGACGGCAAGAAGGGCACCGCCGAGCTGCTGCCCGCCGGTACCGTGCGGGACACCGGCGGCAAGGGCAAGAAGAACGGCAAGGGCAAGGGCGCCGCCGCCGGGCAGACCGTCGCCCCCCGCGACACCAAGCCCGTCGTGCCCCTCCAGGAGGCCGGCAAGCCGGTCACCGCGACCACCGACAGCCCCGATGCCCCCGCCCTCGTGGGTGCCGCTGACGGCACCCTCGCGCCCGGCTGGACGGTGCAGCAGACCAGCTCCGTCGCCGCCGGCGCGGGCCGCGGCCTCCTCGGGCTGAGCTGCACCACTCCCGACACCACGTTCTGGTTCCCCGGTGTCAGCACCGCCACCGACCGCCAGGACTACGTCCACCTCACCAACCCCGATGCGACCCCGGCCGTCGTCGACCTCGAACTCCACGGCAAGGACGGGTCGTTGGCGGGTTCGGCGGGTGAGGACATCTCGGTGCCGCCGCACGCCACGGTCCCGGTGCTGCTCTCCACCCTGACCACCACCCCGACCACCAACGCCTCGCTGCATGTCGTCGCCCGCGAGGGCCGGGTCGGCGCCGCCGTCCAGGCGAGCGACAGCAAGCTCGGCAGCGACTGGCTGCCGCCCGCCGCCGACCCGTCGCCGAGCGTGGTGCTGCCCGGCGTCCCGAAGGACGCCACCTCGGTCCGGCTGGTCGCTCTCGCCCCCGGTGAGTCCGACGCCGATCTGAAGGTGCAACTGGCCACCCCGACCGGGCTGATCACGCCGGCCGGGCTGGAGACCCTGCACCTCAAGAGCGGGATGACCACCGCCGTGGATCTCAAGGACCTCACCAAGGGCGAGGCCGGCTCGCTGGTGCTCACGCCCTCCGACGGTGACTCCAAGGCCCCGGTCACGGCCGCGCTGCGGGTCACCCGGGGCAAGGGCGCCAAGCAGGAGATGGCGTTCATCCCCGCGACCCGGCCGGTCGAGAAGCGCGCCACCGCCGCCGACAACCGCGACCGGGGCAGCACCCTCTCGCTGGTCGCGCCGGAGAAGGGCAAGGACGCCAAGGTGAAGGTCACCGCGTCGGCCGGCAGCGGCGGCGGCACCCCGGCCACCAAGACCTACACGGTCAAGGGCGGTACCAGCCTCGACGTCGAACCGCCCCGCCCGCAGGGCCTGAAGGGGACCTACGCCCTGACGGTGGAGCCGGAGCCCGGCAGCGGTCCTGTCCACGCGGCCCGCATGCTCGCCCGCCCCCAGGGAGGGGTGCCCGCGTTCACCGTCCAGCCGCTGCCCGACGACCGCGGCTCGGTCCTCGTCCCGACCGCCGGCCAGGATCTGTCGGTCCTCACGAACTGACCGCGGACCCGTCACCGGACCCGCGCGGCGGCCTCACTCCTGGCCGTAGCGCGGGTCCACCGACTCCGGGGCCAGCCCCAGGAGTTCGGCGACCTGCTCGACCACCACCTCGTGGACCAGCATCGCCCGCTCGTCGCGGCTCTTCGTACGGATCTCCACCGGCCTCCGGTAGATCACAATCCGGTCGCGATGTCCGCCCGCGGCCGGCAGCATCCGCCCCAGCGGCACGGTCTCCGCGTCGGCGGTCGCGTCCGGCCCGTCGTCCGGGCCGAAACCGGGCACCTCCAGGACCAGGAAGTCGACCTGGGAGAGCTGCGGCCAGCGCCGCTCCAGCCGGTCCCGGGAGTCATACACAAGATCCACGAAGGCCTCGGCCCGGGTCACCGACAGCGGCACCTGGGGCGGCGCGATCGGGCCGCGCATGCCGCGGCCGTGGCGGTCGCGGCGGCGGAGCCGCGGCTCCGGCGGTCGGGGAGGTACAGGGCTGTCCATCAACATCGAGCGTAGCCGTCAAGGACCCCCGGACACCGGGGAGCGCGACAACACGTGGCATGTCGTCGACTGACCGCACGTGTCCGCGTTGTGTTCGTTTGCATCTCTGTATGAGATCGCAGATCGACGCCGGAATGGCAGGAAATGCATCGAGTTGTGACGGGATTCCGCGCCCTACGCGGTCCGTCCCGGCCCGGCCGGTCCAGGTCAGGTCGAGCGGGTGCAGGTCAGACGCATCGGACGAAGCGGGACGACACGGTTGGGTGAGCCGGGGGAGAGTCATCGCGGCCCGCTCAAGAGTGCGGTACCGTCCAACGTCGTGAGCCCTGTACGTCGCTGTTCGCGCACTGCGTGCGGCCGCCCCGCCGTCGCAACGCTGACGTACGTCTATGCGGATTCGACCGCTGTGCTCGGACCGCTCGCCACCTACGCCGAACCGCACTGCTACGACCTGTGCGCCGAGCACTCCGAGCGGCTGACCGCGCCCCGCGGCTGGGAGGTCGTCCGCCTCGCGCTCGACTCCGGCCCGGCCCGCCCCAGCGGCGACGATCTCGAAGCCCTGGCGAATGCCGTACGCGAAGCGGCCCGCCCCCAGGAACGCGCCGCCGGCGGCACCCACGCCCCCGGCGGCCGCGACACCCACCCCATGGAGGTCGCCCGCCGCGGCCATCTCCGGGTGCTGCGCTCACCGGATTCCTGACCGGCGAGGGCGGAATCCCCGGCCCCCGTCACCGCACCCGCCCGCCCGCCGCTTCCGGGCAACCGCGGCGCCGCAGTGCCCCGGGCACGGGGATGCCCGGCCCTCACACAGGGCCGCCCGGTAGGTTGGGAGTTACATAGAGACTCTCCAGGAGGGCTGGCTGTGACTGATCTGTCGCAGATCGTGAAGGCGTATGACGTACGCGGCGTCGTCCCCACCCAGTGGGACGAACCCCTGGCCGAGCTGTTCGGAGCGGCCTTCGCCGAGATCACCGCCGCGGACGCGATCGTGATCGGACACGACATGCGGCCCTCCTCGCCCGGCCTGTCGGGCGCCTTCGCGCGCGGCGCGGCCGCCCGCGGCGCGGACGTCACGGAGATCGGTCTCTGCTCGACCGACGAGCTGTACTTCGCCAGCGGCTCACTGGGCCTGCCCGGCGCCATGTTCACCGCCTCGCACAACCCGGCCCAGTACAACGGCATCAAGATGTGCCGGGCCGGCGCGGCCCCCGTCGGCCAGGACACCGGCCTCGCCGACATCCGCGCGCTGGTCGAGCGCTGGTCGGACGAGGGCGCCCCGGAGCCGGCCGCCGCACCCGGCACGATCACACAGCGCGACGTCCTGGGCGACTACGCCGCCCATCTGCGCGGCCTGGTGGACCTGAGCGGCATCCGCCCGCTGAAGGTCGTGGTGGACGCGGGCAACGGCATGGGCGGCCACACCGTACCGACCGTCTTCGAGGGCCTGCCCCTCGAACTGGACGCGATGTACTTCGAGTTGGACGGCTCGTTCCCGAACCACGAGGCCAACCCGCTGGATCCCAAGAACATCGTCGACCTCCAGGCGCGCGTCCGCGAGACCGGCGCGGACCTCGGCCTCGCCTTCGACGGCGACGCGGACCGCTGCTTCGTCGTCGACGAGAACGGCGACCCGGTCTCCCCGTCCGCGATCACCGCCCTGGTCGCCGCCCGCGAGCTGGTCAAGCACCCCGGCGGCACGGTCATCCACAACCTGATCACCTCCTGGTCGGTGCCGGAGGTCGTCAAGGAGAACGGCGGCGAGCCCGTCCGGACCCGCGTCGGGCACTCCTTCATCAAGGAGGAGATGGCCACCACCGGCGCGATCTTCGGCGGCGAGCACTCCGCGCACTACTACTTCCGCGACTTCTGGAACGCCGACACCGGCATGCTCGCCGCGATGCACGTCCTGGCGGCCCTCGGCGGCCAGGAGGGCCCGCTGTCGCAGCTCGTCGCCCAGTACGACCGGTACGCGGCCTCCGGCGAGATCAACAGCACCGTCGACGACCAGACCGGCCGGCTCGCCGCGATCAAGACCGCCTACGAGGGCCGCGAAGGCGTCACCCTCGACGAGCTGGACGGGCTGACCATCACCGCCGACGACTGGTGGTTCAACGTCCGCGCCTCGAACACCGAGCCGCTGCTCCGGCTGAACGTCGAGGCCCGCGACACCGCCACCGCCGACCGGGTCCGCGACGAGGCCCTGGCGATCATCCGCGGCTGACCCCCGGCGCCCCGCCGCACGACGACCGCGGCGGGAACCCGAGCACCGCACCGAGGGGGCGGGCGGCAGCGGCATCTCTGCCGCCCGCACCCCCGTGCACCACCCCGAATCCCCGTCGAGCAAGCCTCCTCCCCCCGTCCGGCGGTACGCTGGCCAAGCCGCAACCGCCCCGAAGGAGCAGCCTCCATGCCGGTCGAAGCCAGCTTGATCCAGATCCTTGCCTGCCCGGCGTGCCATGCCCCGCTCCAGGACCGGACCGGAGACTCCCCGGGTCCCGCTTCCGACCCCGAGCTGATCTGCACCTCCGGCGACTGCGGCCTCGCCTACCCCGTCCGGGACGGCATCCCCGTACTCCTCGTCGACGAAGCCCGCCGCCCCGCCTGACCGGGCGCCGCCGGGCCCGCCCCGGCACCGCCCGGCACACCCCCGCCCGTTCCGGCGATTCGGAGGCCGCGCCCACCATGCTCGACGAGTCACTCCTCGACACCCCTGACGCGCTGGCCGGAGCCGACCGCTTCGGCCTGCTGCGCGGCGTCGCCGAATCCGGCGCCCGGGTCCGTACCGCGGCCCGCAGCGCCGCCGAGTCCGGCATCCCCGAGCTGACCCCCGACGGGCGGCCGCGCGCCGTACTCGTCGCCGGCCCCGGCCCGGCCGCAGCCGGCGTGGCGGACCTCCTCAGGGCGCTCGGCGGCGGCAGCTGCCCGGTCACCCACCTCCAGCCCACCGGCGTCGCCCCGCTGCCCGGTGCGCTGCGCTGGGCGCTGCCCGGCTGGGCCGGACCCCTGGACCTGCTGCTGCTCCCCGGCCCGGACGCCGCCGACCCCGGCCTCGCCGAGCTGGTCGAGCAGGCCTCCCGCCGCGGCTGCGCCGTCGTCGCCGTCACCCCGGCCGGCGGCCCGCTCGCCGACGCCGTCACCCAGGCCCGCGGCCTCGCCGTCCCCCTGGCGACCACCCCCTACGACGCTGAATTCGACGTCGAGGGCGCCCCGCCGGCCGCCCCCGGCACCCTCTGGTCGGTGCTCATCCCGCTGCTCTCGCTCGCCGACCGGATCGGCCTGCTCAGCGCCCCGCCGGAGGCCCTGGGCAAGCTCGCCGACCGCCTCGACCAGCTCGCCGAACGCTGCGGCCCGGCCATCCCCACGTACACCAACCCCGGCAAGGCGCTGGCCGCCGACCTCGCCGACGCGCTCCCGCTGATCTGGACCGAAGGCACCGTCGCCGGCGCCGTCGGCCGGCACTTCGCCACCGAACTCGCCGGACTGGCCGGCCGCCCCGCGCTCGCCGCCGAGCTGCCCGAGGCGCTCGCCACCCACCGCACCCTGCTGGCCGGCGCCCTGGCCGCCGGCGCCGACCCGGACGACTTCTTCCGCGACCGGGTCGAACAGCCCGCCGCGATGCACGCCAGGGTCGTGCTGCTGCGCGAGGAGGAGCCGGGCCGGCTGTCCGCCACCCGCGCCGCCCAGGCACTCGCCGAGGAACGCGACACGGCCGTCAGCGAGCTGGAAGCCGACGCCGGCAGCGACCTGGAGAAGGCCGCTGAGCTACTGGCCATCGTGGATTTCGCCGCCGTTTACCTGGCGCTCGCCGGGACCGAGTGATCTTTGACGGTCGGCCCGCACCCGCAGGCCCGTAGCACCCCGCAGCACGTACGACCGTCAGGAAGCAGCCGCTCCATGGACCGCCTCGCCAATACCGTGCGCCCCTACGCATGGGGCTCCACCACTGCCATCCCGGAGCTCCTGGGCACCGCACCGACCGGCGAACCCCAGGCCGAGATGTGGATGGGCGCCCACCCCGGCGCCCCCTCCCGCATCGACCGCGGCACCGGCCCCGTCTCCCTGGCCGAGGTGATCGACGCCGCCCCCGGGACCGAACTGGGCGCCGACACCGTCCGCGCCTTCGGCCCCCGGCTGCCCTTCCTCCTCAAACTGCTCGCGGCCGGCTCGCCGCTCTCCCTCCAGGTCCACCCCGACCTCGCGCAGGCCCAGGAGGGCTTCGCCGACGAGGAGCGGCGCGGCGTCCCGATCGACGCCGCCCACCGCAACTACAAGGACGCCAACCACAAGCCCGAGCTGATCGTCGCGCTCACCCCCTTCGACGGTCTGTGCGGCTTCCGGCACCCGGCGCAGGCCGCCGACCTCCTGGAGGGCCTGGGCGTCGACGACCTCAAGCCCTACATCGACATCCTGCGCGCCACCCCCGAGGAGGACGCGCTGCGCGAGGTCCTCACCGCCGTACTGAGCGCCGAGCACCATGCGATCGCCGGGACCGTCGAGCGCGTCGCCGTCGCCATCGACCAGCCGGCAGCCAAGGCAGGACCGCACGCCGACGCCTACGCCGCATACGCCGGCCTCGCCCACCACTACCCGGGCGACCCCGGCGTGCTCGCCGCCATGCTGCTCAACCACGTCCGGCTCCAGCCCGGCGAGGCAATGTTCCTCGGCGCCGGCATCCCGCACGCGTACCTCAGCGGCCTCGGGGTCGAGCTGATGGCCAACTCCGACAATGTGCTGCGCTGCGGTCTGACCCCCAAGCACGTGGACGTACCGGAACTGCTGCGGGTGGTCCGCTTCGAGGCCGGTGACGCGGGCGTGCTGCGCCCCGAGGACGTCAACGGCGAGGAGGTCTACGAGACCCCCATCGACGAGTTCCGGCTCTCCCGCTTCGCGCTGGCCCCCGGCGCCGCACCGCACCCGCTCGCCTCCCGTACGCCGCAGATCCTGCTGTGCACGGCGGGCACCGTCCAGCTGCGGGAAGCGGGGGCGGAGGCGGACGCGGAGGCGGGGGCGGAGGCGGACGCCGGGTCCGGGTCCGGGGCCGGGCTGACCCTGGCCCCCGGTGAGTCCGCGTTCGTACCGGCCGGCGAGCGGATCACCCTCGCGGGAGACGGCACGCTCTTCCGCGCGACGGTGGTGGCGTAGCCCCGCCGCTGCGCGGGGCGGCACACCCCGGGAAGCCCGTACGACCGGCCGGAAACCGTCCGCCAGGTGGCCTCCTGGCGACTGCTCCGGGCCGGGCTGCAACAATGACCGCCGCACAGCATTAAAGGGGCGGTAAAGCCCGGACGACGGAAGGGATATGCGGCACCTATGAGCGCATCAGGCGGGACAAAGGCGATCGTTGCGGCGCTGGGCGCCAACCTGGCGATTGCCGCAGCGAAGTTCGTGGCCTTCGCCTTCAGCGGCTCGTCCTCGATGCTCGCGGAAGGCGTGCACTCCCTCGCGGACTCCGGCAACCAGGGCCTGCTGCTGCTCGGCGGCAAGAAGGCCAAGCGCGCGGCGACCGCCGAGCACCCCTTCGGCTACGGCCGCGAGCGCTACATCTACGGCTTCCTGGTCTCCATCGTCCTGTTCACCATCGGCGGCGTCTTCGCGCTCTACGAGGGCTACGAGAAGATCCACGACCCGCACGCGCTGGACAACTGGTACTGGCCGGTCGGCGTCCTGGTCTTCGCGATCATCGCCGAGAGCTTCTCCTTCCGTACGGCCATCAAGGAGTCCAACGAGCTGCGCGGTAAGCAGACCTGGGCCCAGTTCGTCCGCCGCGCCAAGGCCCCCGAGCTGCCGGTCGTGCTGCTGGAGGACTTCGGTGCACTGGTCGGTCTGGTCCTCGCGCTGGGCGGCGTCGGCCTGACCCTCGCCACCGGCGATGCCGTCTGGGACGGCATCGGCACCATGTGCATCGGCGCGCTGCTGGTGCTGATCGCCCTGGTCCTGGCCGCGGAGACCAAGTCGCTGCTGCTGGGCGAGGCGGCCGGCCCCGAGCAGATCGCCAAGATCCGCGCCGCGGTCGTCGACGGCCAGGTCGTCACCCGCGTCATCCACATGCGGACGCTCCACCTCGGCCCCGAGGAGCTGCTGGTCGCTGCCAAGATCGCGGTACAGCACGACGGCACCGCCACCGAGATCGCGGACGCCATCAATGCCGCCGAGGCCCGCATCCGCGAGGCCGTGCCGATCGCCCGGGTCATCTACCTGGAGCCGGACATCTACAACGAGGCCACGGCCGCCGCCGCCGGCGCCGACCCGTCCAAGACCTCGGGCGGAAACTGAGCCGGGCGGGCTGACTGAGCCGGGCGGGCCGACTGGGCCAGGCGGGCTGACTGGGCCAGGCAGGGCGGCTGGGGCAGGCGGGGCGGCTGGGGGCTGCTGAGTCGTTGGGGCTGCTGGGCGGTGAGTCCGGTCGCCCAGCCGACCCGATGGGCCCGGCCGGTCTGGTGGACTGCTGAGCGGCCGCAGGCTCACCGGACTGAGCCCCGGCCCTCCGGACGATGGCCAAGCCCCGCAGACCCACCGGGCCGCCCAGTCCTCCAGAACACGGCAAGGCCCCCGCACTCCCCAGGAGCGCGGGGGCCTTCGACGTACGACGCCCAGCCATGTGGCCCCGCGTTGCGAGCTACGGAGCCCGGTCGGCCAGGTTGCGAGCTACGGAGCCCGGTCGGCCAGGTTGCGAGCCACGGAGCCCCGTCGACCACGTTGCGAGCCCCGGGAGTGCCGAGGGCCACGAGAGTGCCGCCAGGGGCGGGAATGCCACGGGCCACAGGAATGCCACGAGCCACGGGAATACCGCCCCGACCCCACCACGTTGAGGCTCCGCAGGGGGCCCGCGCCTCCCCTACGGGATGTGTTCGCCCACGCCCTACTGGATCTCCCCGAGAACGCGCAGAACCGCCGCCTCGTCCTCCGCGCCCCGCAGCCGGGCCCGGAAGTCCGCGTCCATCAGCTTCCGCGACAGCAGCGCCAGGATGCGCAGATGTTCGTCCCCGGCCGCCGCCTCCGGCACCGAGATCAGGAAGACCAGCCTGGCGCGGGTGCCGTCGGGCGAACCCCAGTCGATGCCGTCCGCCGACCGTGCGAAGCCGACGACCGGAGCGGTCACCGCGTCCGTCTTGGCGTGCGGGATGGCGATCTCCTCACCGAGCCCGGTCGTGCCCTGTGCCTCACGGGCCAGCGCCACCCGGACCAGCTCGTCGACGTCCGCCACCTTGCCGGTACCGGCCACCAGTTCGGCCATCTCGCGGATCGCCGCTTCCTTCTCGTCGGCAACGAGCTGCGTCTTGACGGTCTGCGCGGTGAGGTAACCGGAGAGCACCTCGACGTCGGGGGCGTCGGGGGCGTCGTCGCTGACATCGTGGCCGGCGGTGACGGCGGTGACGGCGGTGACGGCGGTGACGGCGGTGACGGCGGTGACGGCGGTGACGGCGGTGACGGCGGTGACGGCGGTGACGGCGGTGTCGGCGGTGACGGCGGTGTCAGCGGCCGGGCCGTCCGCCTCCCGCTCCGGAGCGGGAGGCGGCGCGGGAACGGAAACCGCCGCCGCGCCCGTACGGGACGCCACGCCGACACCGCCAACGGCTCCGGCGCTCACCCCGCCCCCGGCCGCCACCGGCACCGCACGGGCGGCCGCCGGGAAACCCGTGGTGGCGGCGACATCGCCACGCACATCCGCATGCACATCCGCACGCACGTCAGCACCGGAATCCGCCCTCACCCCGCCCTTCCGCCGCTCCGCCACATCCACCAGCATCACCGTCGTCAGCGCCGTGACCACGGTGCCGGCCACCACGGCGAGGAAGAACGCCGGCACGCCGCCGACCGCACCCAGCACCGCCACGATCGGGCCGCCGTGCGGCACCGCGTCCGTCACCGCGGTCATCCCGGCGAGGGCGCCGGCCACCGCACCACCGAGCATGTTCGCCGGTATGACCTGCGCGGGCCGCGCCGCGGCGAACGGAATCGCGCCCTCCGAGATCCCGAAGAGCCCCATGAACAGCGCCGCCATGCCCGTCTCCCGCTCCTGCTCGGAGTACAGGCGGCGGCGGACCAGCGTGGCCAGCCCCTGGCCGAGCGGCATCACCGGTATCGCCGCGGCACACATGCCCATCACGGTCTGGTTGCCCGACGCGATCAGTCCCGCACCGAACAGGAACGCGGTCTTGTTGACCGGACCGCCCATATCGAACGCGATCATGAGGCCGAGGAGGGCACCGAGCAGAATCGCGCTGGACCCGGTCATCCCGCCGAGCCAGTCGGTGAGATGGGTGAACACCCAGGAGATGGGCCTGCCGATCACGTAGATGAAGAACAGTCCGAGCGCCGTCGTCGCCACGATCGGGATCACGATGATCGGCATGATCGGCCGGACGAACTTGGGGACCTCGACCTTCTTGATCCACTGCACCAGATAGCCGGCCAGGAAGCCGGTGACGATCGCGCCGATGAAGCCCGCGCCCGCCTTGGAGTCGTACAGCGAGCCGGTGTTGGCGATCCAGCCGCCGATCATGCCCGGCACCAGCGCGGGCCGGTCGCCGATCGCATAAGCGATATAGCCGGACAGGACCGGCACCATCAGCGTGAAGCCGATGACGCCGATGTCATTGACGTGCTTCCAGAACGAACCGTCGGGGATCACCAGACCGCCGCCGGCCTGCGGATGCCCGCCCAGCGCCAGCGAGATCGCGATCAGCAGCCCGCCGACCACCACGAACGGGATCATGTAACTGACGCCGTTCATCAGCGCCTTGTACCCGACGCTGCGTTCCTTGCCGCCGCCGGCGCCTCCGCGAGCCGGGGCCGCGTCGGTCCCCGCACCGGCCCCGGCGCCCTCCTCGCCCCCGTACACCGGTGCGCTCCGCACCCGCTCGATCAGCTGCTCGGGGTGGCGAATGCCCTCGGCGACCCCGACTGCCAAGACCCTCTTGCCGAGGAACCGGCTGCGGTCGACGTCCTTGTCCGCGGCGATGATCACGGCGTCCGCGTCCCTGACATCGTTGTCAGACAGGAGATTCTCAGCCCCGATGGAGCCCTGCGTCTCCACCTTGATCTCGTGCCCGAGGGACCGGGCCGCCTGGGCCAGCTTTTCCGCGGCCATGTACGTGTGGGCGATACCGGTCGGGCAGGCGGTCACTGCGAGCAGCTTCAGCCCTTGCCCGCTCGTCCCCGCGCCCTTGAGGGGCTCAGCTGGACTGGTGGTCACGTGGCTCTCCTTATTCGTGCGCGCGGTCGTGCAAGTGGTCCCGCGCTCCAGGCATCCTGCATGACGGCACAGCGCCCGCAAACCCCTCCGACGCCGCCGGTCCGCGGCAGCCGGCATAGCGGTCGCCGGCCCACCCGAACCCGGGAATCACGGTCCGTTCCCGCGCCCCTCCATGGCCGGGACCACACCGGACCGGCCCCTCCGGGCTGGGGTTCACTGGGCCGATCGGTGTAGATTCGTGACCAGTGCCAGACGTCGCTGCTGATGGCGGTCGGGCGGCCCGCACCGCGGACCGGCCGAGGGAGAGAGGGCCTCCGACGGACTGCGCTGTGGCCAGGGGGAGAGGTGCGTCCGCTTCCGCGTACGCTCGAACTCTCCCAGTGGTAGCTGGGGGGACCCCAGCCCGCGCCGCAGACTGCCCGCCCATCCACCTCGACGCTCGAGGAGCAGCCCGCATGACGACAGCAGCCACCGGCCAGGACTTCAAGGTCGCCGACCTGTCCCTCGCCGCTTTCGGCCGCAAGGAGATCACCCTCGCCGAGCATGAGATGCCCGGTCTGATGGCGATCCGCAAGGAGTACGCCGACACCCAGCCGCTGGCCGGTGCCCGCATCACCGGTTCCCTGCACATGACCGTGCAGACCGCGGTCCTGATCGAGACCCTGGCCGCTCTGGGCGCCGAGGTCCGCTGGGCGTCCTGCAACATCTTCTCCACCCAGGACCACGCCGCCGCGGCCATCGCGGTGGGCCCGAACGGCACGCCCGACGCGCCGCAGGGCCTCCCGGTCTTCGCCTGGAAGGGCGAGTCCCTGGAGGAGTACTGGTGGTGCACGGAGCAGGCGCTGACCTGGCCCAACTCGCCCACCGGCGGCCCGAACATGATCCTCGACGACGGTGGCGACGCCACCCTCCTGGTCCACAAGGGCGTCGAGTACGAGAAGGCCGGCAAGGTCCCCGCGATCGAGACCGCGGAGAGCGACGAGCACCGTGCGGTCCTGGAGCTGCTGACCCGCACGCTGGCGGAGTCCCCGCAGAAGTGGACGAACCTGGCCTCCGAGATCCGCGGTGTGACCGAGGAGACCACCACCGGCGTGCACCGTCTCTACGAGATGCACCGCGACGGTGACCTGCTCTTCCCGGCGATCAACGTGAACGACGCCGTCACCAAGTCGAAGTTCGACAACAAGTACGGCTGCCGCCACTCCCTGATCGACGGCATCAACCGCGCCACCGACGTCCTCATCGGCGGCAAGACCGCCGTGGTCTGCGGCTACGGCGACGTCGGCAAGGGCTGCGCGGAGTCGCTGCGCGGCCAGGGCGCCCGGGTCATCATCACCGAGATCGACCCGATCTGCGCGCTGCAGGCGGCGATGGACGGCTACCAGGTCACCACCCTGGAGGAGGTCGTCGAGACCGCCGACATCTTCGTCACCACGACGGGCAACAAGGACATCATCATGGCGTCGCACATGGCGCGGATGAAGCACCAGGCGATCGTCGGCAACATCGGTCACTTCGACAACGAGATCGACATGGCCGGTCTGGCGAAGCTCGAGGGCATCGTCAAGGACGAGGTCAAGCCGCAGGTGCACACCTGGACCCACCCCGACGGCAAGGTCCTGATCGTGCTGTCCGAGGGCCGTCTGCTCAACCTGGGCAACGCCACCGGTCACCCCTCCTTCGTGATGTCCAACTCGTTCGCGGACCAGACGCTGGCCCAGATCGAGCTGTTCACCAAGCCCGAGGAGTACCCGACCGACGTCTACGTGCTGCCCAAGCACCTCGACGAGAAGGTCGCCCGGCTCCACCTCGACGCGCTGGGCGTCAAGCTCACCGAGCTGCGCCCCGAGCAGGCCGCCTACATCGGCGTCCAGGTCGAGGGCCCGTACAAGCCCGACCACTACCGCTACTGATCCAGCGGCGAACACCGGCCGGTCAGCTCCCCTGACCAGCTGGTGCTCACCCACAGCAGCCGGTGACACCAGGCCCTCGCCCCTCGCGGCGGGGGCCTGGCCCGTAAGGTCCCCATACAGACCCGCCATCCCCGACTCACCGGCCCGTCGCCGGCCGAAGGACTGCACCCCCTCATGCCCCGCGGCCACTACTCCCTCCACGACCCGCACGATCACACCCCCCTGGGTGAAGAGCACTTCCACTGCGCCACCGGCCCCTCCGGCTGGCGCTATGTCTCCCAGATCGTCAACCCGTCCGGCGACCACATCGGCTCCGTCGACCTCACCCTCGACGAACTCGGCCGCCCCATCCGCCTGGAACTGCACGCCTCCGCCTGGCAGGTCCGCGCCGCCGCCCTGGACGGCGTCACCTGGGTACGCACCGACCCGACCGGTGAACACGCCACCGAAGGCAATGTCCCGGCCCACGCCTTCACCGGCGCGTCCCCCGCGTTCCTCATCGCCACCGCCCGCCTGCTGCGCCCCGCCCTCGGCGCCGGCGCCGTCCGCACTCGCCTAGTCGCCTTCACACCCCCCGTCCTCGCCCCCCGCACGCTCGACCAGTCCTGGGCCCTGCTGAAAAGCACACCACACGCCACTGACAACGCCCCGCTCATCGCCGACGAATACCAGGTCAACGACCTGGAGACCGGCGAACAGCACAGCGTCCACATCGCGGGTGACGTGGTCCTCTCCGCCCCCGGCATCGAACTCGAATCCCTCGAATCCCCACCGTCGACCTTCCCCTGACCCACCACCCGCTCGGCTCCGCCGCTCTCACCCCTCCCGTGAACAGCGCCAAGTCCACACACCGAGCACACCGAGCACACCGAGCACACCGCGCACGCCGAGTGCGCCGACGGCTGGCCCCCGCCCCCACAACTCAGGTCATGCAGCGGCTGAGTGCAGGGGTCCCACCGTCCCCAGCTGCCCCGGCACGACACCCGGCAGCCGACTGCCGGGCACAGCCCGGGCACACCAAGCCCGTTCGTAAGCCACCGCCGCCGCGCCCGCACCGGATCAGCTCACTGGCCTCCACTGGGCGCCAGACCGAACGCGGCACACCCCCGGAACCCCGACGCGCCCCCGGAACCCCGACGCGTCACACCGCCTTACCCCCGACACATCGCCCCGCTGCTCAGCCCCCAATCGCCGCCCGCCGAGTGCGACGACGGTCGGCGCAACGGCCCGCTCCCGGCACACCGCTGCCACGGCGCATCCGCGGACACTGCACGACTGCCCCACCCCGGCGGCGTCCTCAGCTGCCGCCCCGCCCCATCCCGACCCGCCGTCCCCTCCCGCGCATGCAGCTGCACCTACGCCTTGAGCGTGCGGCCCCCTGCAACCCACAGGGCCAGGACACCGTGCTCTACGCGCTCACCGCCGGCAACGGGACGGAGAACGGGACGGAGGCCGCAGCCGACCGCGCCCACGGGCCCCGGACGGGCCGTTCCTTTGCCGCGAGCCCAGCACACCCCGCCCCGACTCACTCCCGGCCACCTCACACCGGCGGCGCAAACCCCGTACGCGGCAGCCGCCCTCCTCCACCGTCCCTTTGATCACCCGCACGCCCCCGCACCGGCGCCCCCGCATGCCCGGCACCGTCACCACGCATCACCCCGTCACCAGCCACAGCCCCAGGAGCCCCTGCTCCACCCCCCGGCGGAGCCCAGGCCCCGCCCGCCGCCGACGCCACATCCCCACGCCCGGACGACAAGACTTCCCCCGCCCCCTCCATGGACCCGACCGACGACCACGACTCACCGGCCCGAGCCCCACCACCCCCAGCACCGGACCACCCGCCGGGACCCCCCTCTCCCCACCCCGCAGACAACGGCCCGACAATCCCCGACGGCCCGACAACCCCCGACGGACCGGCCACCGCCGACCCCCCGAACGCCCGCTGCGACTCCCGCGCCTGCCGTTCCCCGGCCACCGCCGCCAGATACGCCACCGGATGCACCCCCGCAGGACCCGGCACCCCGGTGAATCCGTGCAAGTCCTCCGCCAGTCGCCCCGCCATCGCCCCGCCGACCTGCGGATCCAGCTGTCCCATCCGCGCCAGGTACTGCCGCAGCGTCAGCCACCACCCATCGGGGACCCGCGAAAGATCCAGTGCCCCGAGCTCCGCCACCAGCCACGGAGGCGGTGGCGGCAGCGCCGTCCCGGCCTCCGCCACGGGCATCCGCTCCCGGATGACCAGCGTTCCGGCGAACACATCACCCACCCGGCGCCCCCGCGCCGACACCAACGAAGCGATGGCCGCCACCACTCCCATCGTCATCACGATCTCGATGGCCCCCATCGCCCCGCGCACCAACGCATGCCGGAACCGGATCGGTCCGCCGTCCTCCCGTACGACCCGCAGGCCGCAGATCACCTTTCCCAGCGACCGGCCCTGGCTCAGCGTCTCGACGACGATCGGGATCCCGGCCTGCACCAGCACGAAGGCCGCCACCGACACGGCCGCGACCGCCGCACTGTCCATCGACGAGGTCGCGCTCACCAGCATCAGCGAGATGCCGATGTAGATCACCCAGGCCACGGCCACATCGACCGCCACCGCCAGCCCCCGGCTCGGCAGCCTGGCGGGCCGCAGCCCGAGCACCACCGCTTCACCCGTGACGAGTTCACTCACGCCGCGCCCCACTCCCTCTCGATCCCCGAAATCCCGCCCACCCCACGCCGGACACGGCCAGTCTGCCAAGCTGACCCGGCACTCACCCACGGCGCTGCGAGGAGCGACACCCTATGGACCTCGATGTCTTCGTCACGGCCCACAGCGCCGAATGGGACCGCCTCGAAACGCTGCTGCGCCGCAAACGCCGCCTCACAGGAGCCGAGGCCGACGAACTGGTCGCCCTCTACCAACGCACCACCACACACCTCTCCCTCCTCCTCTCCAGCGCCCCCGACCCCACGCTGACCAGCCGCCTCACATCCCTCGTGGCCCGCGCCCGCAGTGCGGTCACCGGTGCCCGCAAGGCCTCCTGGCGCGACACCGCCCGCTTCTTCACCACGGCCTTCCCCGCAGCCGTCTACCGCCTGCGCCAGTGGTGGATCCCCACCGCGATCCTCTCCACCGCGGTCGCCGCTCTCATCGGCTGGTGGATAGCCGCACACCCCGAGGTCCAGGCAGCCATCGGTGCCCCGGAGGACCTCCGCGCCATGACCCGCCCCGGTGGCCAGTACGAGACCTACTACTCCAGCCACCCCGCCGCATCCTTCGCCGCTCAGGTATGGACGAACAACGCCCAGGCCGTCGCCCTGTGCCTCGTCCTCGGCGCCTTCGCAGGCCTCCCCGTCCTGTGGATCCTCTTCCAGAACATGCTCAACCTGGGCGTCGGCATCGGCCTGATGTCCTCAGCGGGCCGCCTCGATACCTTCCTTGGCTTGATCCTTCCGCACGGCCTCCTCGAACTGACCGCCGTCTTCGTCGCCGCCGGCATCGGCCTCCGCCTGGGCTGGACCCTCATCGACCCCGGCCCACGCACTCGCCGTACGGCGCTGGCTGAGGAAGGCCGCTCCGCCCTCGGCGTCGCCATCGGACTCGCCGCCGTTCTTTTCATATCCGGCGCCCTCGAAGGCTTCGTCACCCCTTCAGGCCTCCCCACCTGGGCCCGCATCGGCATCGGCATAGCCGCCGAACTGGCCTTCCTCCTGTACGTCTACGTCCTGGGAGGCCGCGCAGTACGCGCCGGAGCCACCGGCGACGTCGACCTCTCCGACCGCGAAGCGGCCCTGCCGACCGCCGCGTGATGTGCATCGAGCCCTGCTGACCTGCTAATCTTCCCTTCGCCCCACAAACCCGTTGACACGGGCAGCAGGGGGAGGTAGATTCGAACGGTTGCAAGGAACTGGACAAGTTCATCCGCAACGGTTAGTCTCTTCTCCGCTTCGGCCGGAATTTCAATTCGGCGAAGCGCAACCGACCACTTACCGGAAGCCCCGGCCGATCAATTCGGCCGAATCCCTTCTGATAAAGTCGGAAAAGCCAAAAGGCACCCCCCCGACGGGGAATCGGAAACGAATTCGGACCGGCAACGGACCGAAACGGATCTGGTAGAGTCGGAAAGGCCGGAAAGCGAAAGCGAAACGGCCGACCCGCTCCAA
>NZ_JBEZHQ010000053.1:0-46542 GCF_040650675.1 Streptomyces sp. NPDC048637 | reverse complement strand
TCGGCACCGAGCGGGGAACCCCGCTCAGGCGCGTTGCGCCGGCTATGCGCCCGCTCCGCGGGCGCAGGCGTGGCAAGCCACGCCTGTCAGTTTCCGCTTCGCTTCAACTGACATGTGGTAGGCCCGCGTTGCGGGCCTGTTCCGGCGGCAAGCCGCCGGTCGAGCCGCTTCGCGCCTCGAGGCAGGTCCGCTTCGCTCCCCTGCTGAAAGGCTCGCTACAAGGAGAGGCGTGCGGAGTCTGTCTTCTTGTCTTCTCGGGCACTTGACGCTCCGTCACATGTTTCTGACGGGCCGTCACTTCTGAGTGTCTCCCATACTGCTGGTGGCGGGATGGGGGTCTTCGGGGTTCAGATGCAGGGGCTGTCATGTGTGAGGCACGCTCGATTGTAGCGTGCGATGGCCTCGCAACTTGAGGTCTTGCATCATAATTTCTCTGTAGAGACTCTACCCTGAGGGCTCACTGCCCCCGTAGATCGAAAGGCGGGATCTCATGCCGAGGAAGCAGCGGCTCCGTCCACATCAGGTCGAGGCAGTTGATGCGGTGGTCCGCGCGCTCGGGTCTTCGGTGAGCGGAGAGCTGCCGGACGCGGCGGTGCGTGCGCAGGTGATTGCGCCTCCGGGAGCTGGCAAGAGCCTGATCGCGGTTTTTGCAGCGCAGGGGCTCCGTGCCGAACGGGTGTTGGTTCTGGTGCCCACGCTCGACCTACTGGGTCAGATGGTGGGCGTATGGCGTGCTGGCGGGCGTGGTGGTCGCTTGTTCGGGGTGTGCTCTGAGCGCGAGAAGGCTGCTGTGGGGGTGCGGTGCACTACGGATGCGGGTGAGTTGGCGGGGTGGCTCGCGGGTGCGGGCCGGGTGACGGTGTTCGCCACGTATGCCGCGGCTGGTCTGGGGGTCCTGGAGCGTGCTCACGCGGCCGGTGCGGGGCGTTGGGATCTGATGGTGGTGGACGAGGCGCACCGGACGGCGGGGGTGTTGGGGAAGCCGTGGGCAGTGGTGCATGACGATCGGCGGCTGCCGACGGTGCGGCGGTTGTACATGACGGCGACTCCGCGGTTGTGGGAGGTACCCGGGCTGGAGGGGGCAGCCCGTGGGTCGGGGCAGCTGGTGGCATCGATGGACGATGAGGAGATCTTCGGGCCGGTGGTGTACCGGCTGACGATGTCGGAGGCGATCGAGCGGGGGCTGATCGCGCAGTACCAGGTGGTCTGCGTGGATATTGCTGATCCGCAGCTGTCGGCGGTGCGGTTGGTGGGTGCGGAGGCGTTCACGGATGAGGTGCGGGGGGTGCGGTTGGCGGCCTTGCAGACGGCGGTTTTGAAGACTGCTGCGGAGCACCGGCTGCGGCGGGTGCTGACGTTTCATCACCGTACGAGTGAGGCGGAGGCTTTCGCGGGCGGGCTGGGGCAGGTGGCCTCGGCGTTGTGGGAGGCCGATGCGGGATCGTTCGCAGAGGCGGGAGCGGTGTGGGCGGACTGGCTGTGTGGGGAGCATCGGGCGGTACACCGGCGGCAGGTGTTGGAGACCTTTTCCGCGGGGGTGGTCGAGGATGCCGTGATGGAGCTGTGCGTGCTGTCGTCGGCGCGTGTGCTCGGCGAGGGGGTCGATACCGCGGAGTGTGATGCGGTGGTGTTCGTGGATGCGCGGGGCTCGACGCCCGATGTGGTGCAGGCGGTGGGCCGGGCGCTGCGGATGCAGCCCGGGGAGGGCAAGGTGGCCTCGCTGGTGGTGCCGGTGTTCCTGGAGCCGGGTGAGGAGCCGGACGAGATGCTGGCCTCGCGGTCGTACACGCATCTGGTGAAGGTGCTGACCGCGCTGCGGGCGCACGATGCCGAGGCCGTCGAGCAGCTCGCCGTCCCCCAGTCCCCCAGCCGGAAGGCTGCCTCGGGCGCGGGCGGGGCAGCGGGTGGGGCGGTCAGCGGGGCGGCGCAGGGGCTGCTGCGGTTCTCCACGGCCCGGGATCCGGTGCAGTTGGCGGCGTTCATCAGGGCGCGTGTACTGCGGCCCGAGGGTGAGTACTGGCGTCGGGGGCTGCAGGCCGCGATGGCTTACGCCGCCGATCAGAGGCACCTGCGGGTCCCCTACGGGTATACCGCCCCCGATGGTTTCGCGCTGGGGGTGTGGATCGCCAAGCAGCGCGTCGCCTACCGCCAGGGCACCCTGGCTGAGGAACGGGTGAGGGAACTGGATGCGGCCGGGATGGTGTGGTCCCATCTCGAGGTGGCCTTCTCCGAGGGCCTGGCCGCCGCGCGCTGCTGGGCGGGGGAACACGGGCACCTCCTCGCCCCCACCGAGGCAACCTGGCAAGGCTACCCCGTGGGGATCTGGCTGCGTGACCAGCGTGCCGCCGCGCGACGAGAACGAGCGGCGCAGAACGGGCCTGGCGGGGGCCGGGCATCGGGGAGGCCCAACAGTGCGCGGCGGTGGCGGGAGCTGGAGATGATCGATCCCGCGTGGTGCCCAGCCTGGGACATCGCCTGGCAGCGGTGCTTCCACCTCGCCCGCACCCACGTCAACGGCGGCGGGGAACTGCCCGCTGTGCCCGGGGAGATCGTCGTCCAGGGCGAGGACCTCGGGCGGTGGGCCAGCGTCCAGCGCACCGTTGCCGTATGGGGCGGCTTGCTGCCCGCGCAGCAGTGGCTGCTCACGCAGGTGCTGCACCTGACGCCAGACCAGGAGCAGCCTCAGGCAGGACCTGCGCCAGGCCGGCAGAGGGCCGTGAGTAGGACGCGGGCGCAGATGTGGGCCGACAACCTCGCCGCCGCCCGCCAATATCGCCAGCGGGAAGGACACCTGAATGTCCCTCGCCAGCACGTGGAAACCGTGGACGGTGACGACCGTGCGCTGGGAGTGTTTATCGCCAACTGCCGGGCACGCAAGCAACGCCTGGCCCCTGACCGGGTGCAGGAGCTAAGTGCCGTCGGATTGAAGTGGGGGTGAGGAATCACGTGTAAAGGCCGCCGACGTACGCGGCCGTCGCACCATCATCACCCTCGATCGCGCCGACTGGGATCTGGAGAGAATGGGGCGCCCCCGGACCAGGGCGCGGTGTGCGGGGGCGGCCCGTGCCCTGTCGTCCTGTCGTCCTGTCGTCCTGTCGTCCTGTCGTCAAGCAAGGCACTACGACCGTAGAGCCCCATCCCAGCAGGCGCCCGGTGCGGTAGGTCGGCTGGGTGAGCGCCGGGGTGTGCAGACGACACCGTCGAACCGGATCGACAACCCCGCCCAGCCCGGGCGGTGCGAGGACCTAAAGGCCGACCGGGCAGGGGCGCGGGACCGCGGCTGGCGCGTTGTCGGGTGCGAGTCGGGTTACCTGCTCTGATGCTTGCTTCGACGGGATCGGGACGGCAGTCGAGAGTCACCGAGCTGATGCAGATCATCCACTCCCGCACTGCTGGTGCCGCCTGCGGCTGTAGTGGGCCGTGGGTGCCCTGACGGCCCAGGGAGTACGAGGCGGTTGTTCTCAGTCGTTACGGTGACGGGCGAGCATGTGGTTCAAAGCCAGGTCGTGGGCGGTGGCGGGGCTGCGGACGTAGGAGCACACCAGGCACGTGCCCGGGCCGTAGCCGACACCGAAATCGTCGAGGCCTCTGACAGTGAGGGTTTCGCGTCCGCAGACGGGGCAGTCCGCAAGGCCCATGCCGTCGATCAGGTGAGCAGGCAGGTGGTCGGCTGCGAGGGCGCTCCGCCGGTCGGCTTCCTCCTCGCCGATCAGTTCCAGGTAGTCCTGTGCCCGTAGTCGCTCGTACCGGTCCTGGATCTCGTTCTTGACCCAGTCGGCTTCCCGTTTCTCCTCACTGACCTGGCGCAGGCATGAGTGGTCATCAAGTTCGAGCAGTGCGACGACATGCCGCTCCTCCAACTCGCCCACACCGCGTGCGTGCCGCACCCGCTGGGTCTGCTCCAGGGCGTCGTTCAGCGTCGCCACGTCCACTGCGATCTCCGGCTCGTCGGCCGCGTCCGGGACAACGCGTATGCCCTCCCTGGCCTCGTCGCATTCTTCAGCGATGATCTTCAGCAGCTGTGATGCCGCCTTCAGCCGGTGGTCGCCGTTCCTGCGTTTCTCGGTCTCCTGCCCTGGCCAGGTGCGGGCGACGATAGCCGCCAGCCCGTTCGTCAACGCCTGATCGAAAATCGCGGCAGCACCAGGGACCTGGAAATCGACATCCAGCACCGTGGCGCACCGGCCGTACTCTTCGGCTCGTTTCTCCTGCACCTCCTCATCCTCACCGATGGGCCACGGCAGCACAGGGGCGGCCCTTGCCGGCGCCAAGGTGGTCGCTGGGCTTGGCCGTGCAGGGCACCCGGGCTGAGCTGGTCGAGAGTCGGGCCGACGTCGGCACCAGCGTTTCCTGGCGTCTCAGCGCAGACAGTGTGCGGCGGCAAGGACGCCGAGAGGGCGGGCCGCAGAGGTGACCGCCGTGTCCGCCGGGGATTGTCAGACCCTCCCGCTACCGTCCCTTTTGTCTCATTTTTCTATCTTTGGAGGTGTGGGGTGAGGGACACCGGCATTGAGCTAAAGCGGTTTCTGGACGAGGCCGAGGGCGGGGCGTACGACCTTCCTCCGATGCAGCGGGCTCTGTGCATCCGGCCCGCCTTCTCCGTGCGGCTGATCGACTCTCTGTACCGGGGCTACCGGGTCGGCTCCCTGCTGATCTGGGAACCGCCGGTGGGCCACCGGCCCGCCGCAGGCCGCTACCAGACGCTGGCCGGGCGGCCACGCTGGTGGATCCTGGACGGCCAGCAGCGCGGCACCTCCTACGTGGGGGCCTTCGGACGGCGCCCGGCCTGGATGCCCGAGGAACGCTGGAGCGACATAGGCGGGCCGGCTCTGGAGGTGGCGGCGCGCTTCACCGCCGCAGGCCGCATCCAGTTCCGTGCCCACCAGCCGGGCCGTGTGCGGCACGTCCGGCTCGCCGATCTGGTCGCCGGCGGTGAGGTGCGCTCCCTGCTGGAGGAGGCGAGCCTGAACCCCACCGATGCCCTGGTGGAGAAGGCGCTGGAGCTGCGGGCCGGGCTGCTGCGCTATGTGCTGCCGGTGGAGTGGCTGGCGGCCGAATGGGCCGACGCGGCGGAGAACTTCATCCGCCGCAACCCCTCGCTCAAGCCCGAGGAGCGCTCCTTGTGCAGCCTGAGCATCGCCTTCGAGGAACTGCAGCGCGAGCACGTCGATGCGCTCGTGCAGAGGGCCCGCACGGCGGGCTTTGCCCACTGCCTCGACCGCCATCAGCTCAGCCTGGTCCTGCAGGACTTCCTGCCGCGCGAGGCCCGCCGGGCCCAGGGACGGTGGGCGCAGCGCGATGCGGTGAGCCGGGCCATGGAGCGGACCGAGCAGTCCGTCACTCAGGTCATCGCCTTTCTTCACCGCCACGGCATCACCAGCGACGCCGTGCTGTGGTCGCCTCCCATGGTGCGGGTGCTGTGCGCCTTGTTCGACCGTTTCCCCCAGGCGGCCGCCTCCCCGTTCACTTGGCAGTGGCTGGCTCATGCCGCCGCATCCCAGTTCTCCCCCGGCGGCCCCCGGCCCGCGCGCCCTGGCCGGGACGTCCAGGCCGTCGTGGCCTGTGCGTCCTTCCAGGAAGCCGCCGCACTGCTGGCCGGGCAGATGGCTCCCGTGCACGCCTCTAGGCTGCAGGCCGAGGAGTTGAGCAGTCCGTGGGCGTCCAAGCGGCAGCTGCTGGGGGCGGCCGGCACGCTGTATGCGATGGCCTGCGCGCGCCGCATCTGCGGTCCGGTGGTCGACCTGGCCGACCCAGCCATGGTCTTTCCCGACCCGCGGATGCGGCCGCGGCTGCTGTGGCCCGATGCAGGCAAAGAGCTCAGCCTGGCGGCCTGGGCGCTGCTGGGCGACGCCAGCGCCGAACGCATCCAGGCCGGCGGTGGGTGGAACCGGACCGTGTTCGAAGATCTGGACGTGCCCCCGGGCATCCTGGCCGCGCACCAGCTGGCGCCCCCGGTCGGCGGGGCGGTGGCCGTGCCGGTGGAGCAGCAGCTGAAGCTGCGGGCGCAGGCCATGACGGATGCCGTCAACGCGTTCCTCGAGGCCATCGGGCCGCTGGCCGTCCCCCGGGGAGAGGAGGTCTGACATGCCCTCCACCCTCCCGCCGGACGGTCCGCAGTGGCGGCAGGCCGGGGTGTATACCAACGAGGACGGGCAGAGCGTCGCCGGGCTGCTGACCGGCTGGCTGCGCGAGGCGGAGCGGGACGGCGGATGCCTGACACTGACCGCCGGATACATCAGTTTCCGCGGGCTGGAGCTGCTGGTGCCCGCCCTGCGGCGGGTGGTCGAGGCTGGCACGCCGGTGCGGCTGTTGATCGGTGCGGAGCCGACCGGGCGGGCCGCACTGATCGAGCCCGCCGGACCGCCGGAGGACCGCAGACGGGTCGCCCAGGCACTGGGGCAGAGCGAGCAGGCACTGCGCGCCGAGCTCAATGGCGTTCCCACCACGGCGGCCAGCGCCTGGCGGCTGTATGAGATCCGGCAATGGCTGCGCCATCCCGGGGCGGAATGCCGGCGCTGGGAGCACCGGTTCCTGCATGCCAAAGCACTGGTGGAGGTCACGGCTTCGGGCCGGTGCCGGGCAGTGGCAGGCTCCTTCAACCTGACCCTGCCGGGGCTGTGCACCAGCGGCGAGCTCGGCCTTGCCGCACACAACGCCCGGCAGAGCCGGGCCGTGGCCCAGGTCGTGGAGCGGTTCTGGCAGCAGGGCGCCTCCTACGACCTGGCTGCGCTGATCGACGAGCGGCTGTGCCCGTATCCAGCCGAGCTGGTGTATCTGCGGATGCTGCTGGCCCGTTTCGGTGACGAGGTCAACGCAGCCCCCTCGCCGCTGTCCTTGAAGACGTTCCAGCGCGACGGGGTCGCCAAGGCGCTGGCGGTGATGGACCGTTACGGCGGTGCGCTGCTGGCCGACGAGGTCGGCCTGGGCAAGACCTACATGGCCGGGGAGGTGATCCGCCGCCTGACCCTGACTGGCGCGGGACCGGTGTTGGTGGTGTGCCCGGCCCACATCAAGCAGTCGGTGTGGCGCAGGCGGCTGGACGAGTGGCAGATGGACGGCGTGCACGTGCTCAGCTACCCGCAGCTGCTGCTGCGGGTACGCCGCCTGATGCGCCGGGGCAACGACAGTGCCTGGCGCCGCTACGGGCTGGTGGTGCTGGACGAGGCGCACGCCCTGCGCAACAGCAACACCTGGCGGTGGGCGCTCATGCAGTTGCTCGCCCGGCAACCCGTGCGGCCGAAGATCCTGATGCTGTCGGCGACCCCGGTACAAAACCGGGGCCGTGACCTCTCCCAACTCCTCAAGATCGTCGCCCCGTTGCGGGACGAATCCGACGACCCGGTGCAACGGCTCCGTCCGTCCTTCGACGAGCTGGAGGAACTGTGCGAGCACGCGGACATGCTCGACGAACGGGACCTGGAGCGGCTGCACACCGAACTGGACCGGCTGATGGTGCGCCGCACCCGGCCCTTCATCGTCCAGGCCTACGCCCGCGAGGCACGCCGGCTCAAATTCCCCACCGTGCGGCAGGTTCCGGTGCGCTACAGCCTGCCGCCGCCGCTGCAAGTCCTGTTCGGTGATGTGCTGGACGCGGTCGGCCACGACAATGCCCTGTCCGAGGACCAGCTCACCGACCTGGAGAAGCTGCGCGGGCCCACGCCGCGGGTGGCCACCCTGCGGCTGGCCGCCTACAAGGCAACCACCTATCTACGTGTTGATCCCGACGAGCCGCGCTGGCTGCCCCTGCTGCTCGGCCTGCTGCGCATGGGTCTGCTCAAACGCATTGAGTCCTCCGTCGCCGCATTCGCCGCAACCGCCTCCCACATGGCCGAACGCACCCGCACCGCCCTCGACGAACTCGACCGGGGGCGGGTGCGCGTCTACGTGCCCGTCCGGCTCAAGAAGGAGATCCGCGAGCTGCTGGACTCCCCCACCCGGCAGGTGGCCCACAACGGTGAAGAGCTGGACTACAACACACTCGTCGACCACTACCTCGGCGGCGAACGCCCTCCGCCCGGCGCGCACACGACGGGACGGGACTTCCGCTACCGGCAGGCCACCGACTTCGATGTGGCGTCCATGCGAGCCGACCTCGAACACGACCTCGAGGTACTGGAACACCTTGCCCGTACCGCTGCCGCAGCCGTCCCTCATGACCCCAAGCCCGACGTCATCACAGGGCTCCTGGCCCGGATCTGCGCCGGGCTGTCGTCCGCGAAGACCGTCCTGTTCGCCAGCTCCCGCGTCACCACAGCGGATCTTGGAAAGCGCCTGGAAACAGCCGCAGCCGCAGGCGGCCCGCTGGACCTCCTCCAGGGCCGCATCGCCAATCTCGGCGACACCGAGATCCCCTCCAAGGCGCACATCGCCACAGTGCTGGGGCAATTCGCACCACTGACCGCCGCCAACCTGACCGGCGAGATCGGTTCCGAGATCCCCGAAGACCTCTACGACCTCCTGCTCACCACCGACATGCTTGCCGAGGGCGTCAACCTCCAGCAGGCCAGCTACGTCATCCACTACGACCTGCCCTGGAACCCGAAAATCCTCGAGCAGCGGCTGGGCCGCATCGACCGCCTCGGCTCCCCGCACACCCACGTGACGTCCTACACCGTGCTGCCGGACGTCGGGCTCGATCTCGTCCTGCGGCTGGTGGATCGGCTCATGGCCAAGACCCGCGTCGCCGCCGCCTGCGTGGGCACCCCCAGCGAACTGCTGCCCGGCGCCCCGGTCGAACCGCGCAACTTCGTCGACCTGATCGACCAAATCGACCATCCGCCATCCCGCCGCGGCCGCCTCCCGCTCGCCGAACACCAGCGGGTCTGGCTCGCCCGCGCCCTGCGCGAACCACGCCTCAAAGACGCCCTCGACCGACTGCCGCTGTGGTGCGGGGCCATCCACCCCGGCCACTTCGACGTCCCCGGCGTCGTCTACTGCTTCACCGTCCTCCAGCCACCCGACCAGCGGCGCATCACCGCCTTCGCTCGCGTCCACGGGCACCCCCGCCACCAGGCCATCACCCTGGACGCCGCCCGCTGCCTGGAGCAGGCCCATCTTGATCTCGAGCAGTGGCTCGACGCCTGCACACAGCACGCCGTGCCTCTCGC
This sequence comes from Streptomyces sp. NPDC048637, assembly GCF_040650675.1. Lineage (NCBI taxonomy): Bacteria > Bacillati > Actinomycetota > Actinomycetes > Kitasatosporales > Streptomycetaceae > Streptomyces > Streptomyces sp. NPDC048637. The sequence goes on along the minus strand of NZ_JBEZHQ010000053.1, from coordinate 37,435 downwards.
ACCCCAGCCGCATGTCGCCCCGGCCGAAATCCAGCTGGTCTGGGAACTCCTCGACTACGCCCGCCAGCAGGTGGCCACGGCGCACGGCGTCACCGACGACCCCGCCGGCGAGCGCATCCAGCTAACCGCCTGGATACTCCTGCCTGACCGCAACGCCACCCCGGCTTCCTGACCTCCGGCACAGAATCGTTGACATCCTCCCCCTCCCAAAGGAGGGGGATTCCCGCCAGCCGGCCGGTGGTGACCGGCTTGGGCTTCGGGTGGGTTCCCCGTTCAACGGCCGTGCCTGGCGTGGGATTTCCACTCCAGGGCTGACCGGCCCTCCAGGGGCGTTTAGCCTCTCCGCCTGCCCGGCGGCGAAGATCACACGCGACGCATTGAGGTCACGGTCATGCTCAGTACCGCAGCCGCCGCACCGCCAGGTGCGCACGTGCAGCGGCTTCTTCCCGTCGTCTCGCGGTGTGCCTCCCCCGGCTGAAGCCGTGAGTATCCACTGATCGTCTGGATCCCGGTGCAGGCACGCAGAGCTCGCGGGCGGTCTGACGGGCCGGAGCCTGTCCCCGGGACGCCGCACCCGCGTGCGGGCCTGCCTTGGCTCCCGGCCCGGAGCCAAGAGGGCATGTGACCGAGATGCGTCGGGACGCGATGGTGCACGGCGGAGTCGTACGCGACTGGGGACGTTCAGCGGTACGTCCCGGGCGGACATGACGCGGAGCCGGGATCCGGGCTACCCCGGGCCGCCCGGCTTCGCTTCCGGCCGCCCACGGCAACCCGGCGGTGCCTTCGGATTACGCGCCGAGCGGTGTCGGCATGGCGCCGACCGGCAGGGCCTGAAGGCGGGCGGACAAGGCCCGGGGGCTCTGGTCGAGATAGGTCATGCCGCCGGTCCCGCACAGATACGTGCGAGCGCCGGTCGCGGCCGCTTTATACCAACGTTCGTGTCCACCGCATGTCGAGTGCTTCGAGAGCATCGAGCTGTTCGCGGGACAGACGGTAGGGCCGCCGGCGTTTGTCGGAGAGCCATTCCCCGAGGCGGAAGGAGCTGCCGCGGTCCCAGACGACATGGTCGTAGGGGACGTTGAGGTGCTGATGGGTGCGCCAGTAGGCGTGGGCGTGGCGCAGGCCGTGGGCGAAGGCGCGTTCGCTCTGGCTGCGGGGCGGGCGCAGCAGCAGGGCGAGCGGGTGGTGGAGTGGCAGGGCTCCGAGGAGGTTGTGCTGAGCGGAGCTGAGGCTGGGCAGGACTTGGAGTTGCTTGTCGAGCCACTGCTCCAGCGGTCGGTCGTCGCTGTCCGGGGTGAGGTCGGGAAATGCCAGTTCGCCGCGGCGGGCGGCTGCGAGAGCGCGTGCGTAGATGCGCCGCCAGTGGCCGTGCTTGTCCCAGCCGGCGTCCCACCAGGGGTAGATGTCGGTGAGGGCCCGCTGGTAGCAGTAGGGCAGTTGCCCGCGGCGGGCCTTGGTGCGGCATGTGTTGATCCAGCGGCCGACGTCCATGCCCCGGAAGCGTTCCCCTGGTACGGGCGAGAGGTGGCCGTGCTGGGCGTGGTAGTCGCGGGCGATGTCCAAACGGTGCTCGATGCTGGTGCGGGGGTGTGCCCAGATCATGCCCAGCGCGTCGAGCGCTTCGATGCGTTCGGGCTTGAGGCTGTGGTTCATGCGCAAGGAGCGCTGGTTGCCCAGCCACCAGCCGAGATAGAAGCGGTCGGGGCCGCAGTAGCTGCTGGGCACTTTGAGGTGGCCGTGTTGTTCGCGGTAGCGGCGTGCGCTTTCGAGGCCGAGTTCCCAGATGCAGTTGTGGGGGTCTTCGGCGTACAGGCTGAGCAGGGGGATGAGTTCGTCGGCGCGTTCGGGGCGCGCCACCGGGTGCAGGGGGTCGGTGGGCTTGGGGTGGCGCAGGTAGTGGACGCGGTGGAAGACATGCTCGTCGTAGAGCTTGAGGGCGGACAGGACCTGTTGCAGCAGGTAGAAGCGGGTGCCTTTCGCGGCGTCGGCGAGGTCCTGGCCGGGGGCCTTGTAGACGGGGATGATGATGTGGGCGACTTTGTTCTGGCCGGGCACCGGGCGCAGGGCCCGGCCGACGGCCTGGACGATCTGGTACGTGCTGGTCTTGGCGCTGGTGAACAGGACGGAGTCGATGGCGGGGACGTCGACGCCTTCGGCGAAGATCATGCAGTTGGTCAGGACGGCCCGCAGTGGCTTTTTGTCGCTGGAGGTCAGGGAGGCTTCTTTGAAGGCGCTGACCTGGGTGAGCCTCTCGTAGCGGCTCTGCTCGCAGTTGACGGTGCCGGCCTGGAGCGGGCCCTGCATCCGCTTGGGCATCAGGGCAGCCGTCTCGGGGAGGGTTTCCGCGAAGACCTCGGCGGCCTTGATCCGTGGGGAGAAGACCAGGGCGCGTCGTAGGTCGTAGTCGTGCATGGCGCGCAGCAGGGCGACCTCGGCGGCCGCCATGCGCAGGCCTTCGGAGTCGGCGGCGAGCATCGGGTTGCGGTTGAGGATGGCGCGCAGGTCGGCGTCTTCCACCTCGATGGCGACGATGCGGTAGTCGGCCAGCAGCCCCTGGTCGATGGCGTCGGCCAGGGAGAGGCGGAAGACGACCGGGCCGTAGAGGTTCAGGTCGTCCATCGAGGCGACTTCGATGTCGATCGGGAGGTCCTGGCCCGTGTTGGACTCGAAGTTGCGGGGGGTGGCGGTGACGAAGAGCCGGTGGTGGGCGAAGATCTGCTGGCTGTTCAGCAGCAGCGCCCAGGGTTTGGCGAGGTTGCCGGCGGTGCGGTGGGCCTCGTCGCTGACGAGTACGTCCCAGGGCGGCATGTGGAACAGCCGGTGGGCTTCGGCGATCTTTCCCAGCGAGTGGTAGGTCGCGAAGACGCTGACCGGGCCGTCGGCCTGGGAGATCTCCGCGGCGAGTGCGGCAGGGGTGGTGACGGCGGTCAGGATGCCGCGCAGGGCCGGGTCCTTGGGCAGGTCCGGATCTCCGCTGAGGGCAAGGTAGCGGCCGGGGCGGCCTTCTTTGTGCCACTCGCGGGCGGTCTGCTCGAGCAGTTCCAGCGTGGGCACGACGTTCACGGAGGTGCCCGTGGGCGCCATGTGGTGCACGACGTTGAGGGCGATGAAGGTCTTGCCGCTGCCGCACGGGGAGTCGACGCGGCAGCGGGGCGCACCGAGGAGGAACTCGGTGACGCAGTTGTCGACCGCCTGCTGCTGGAACGGGCGCAGCGGGGTACGCAACCGTGGTAACTCGGCCATAGCCGTGCTCCTTTCGGGTTTTTGAGGCAGTCAGGTCCTCCTCGAGGGTGGAAGGGGGCCTGCCGCCCTGCAGTGCACAGACGCCCGCACTTCACTCGAACGGGTGATGGGGGCTTGCGGCCGTGCGCGGTCGGGACTGGGATGCGGAGGTTGCGTTGTGCGCGTGATCCCGGCCGGGCCGCGCGCGGCCGGCCTGTGGCGCATGCGGTCCTGGTGGGAGGTGCGATGGCAGACAGGACGGGCGTATGGGGACCGCGCCTGCGGCTGCGGGTCCCCGTGCCGCACCTGGCCGGCGAGTCGACCGGCTCGTTCGTCAATCGCCTGGCACATGCCCACGAGTTGGAGCTCGGAGATCTTTTGGACCGGGTGGGCACGGGCCGCCAACCGGTCAATCCTCGTCTGCCGGCCCTGGCGGAGCTGTATGTCAACCGGGCGGCACTGGATCATCTGGCGGTGCTGTCCGGCCGGACACCGCACCGGCTGCAGCTGGCCCTGACCAACCTCCAGGCTCGTTTCCTGCTGCCGGGAGATGATCCGGCGCGCTGGCAGTGGCCGTTCGAGGTCCGTGGGGGGCATGTGGTGCGCTGCTGCGACCTGTGCGCCCTTGCCCGGGGTGTGGGTGAGGCGGCGTGGCTGATGGGGCCGGATCCGTGGCGGGTGTGCCTGCGTCACCGGCGATTCACGGACGACCACCGCGGCCAGGACCCGCACGTGGTGCGGCTGGAGGGACTGCCGGAGGTGGTGCGTGCGCACGCCGACCGGTTGCGGCTGGAGCGCCGCTTCGGGGCGGCGGGAGCGGAGCTGTTCGCCGACGGCTTCCAGATGGTGGCGCGCTGGTGGGAACGTACGCCGGACGTGTGGAGCTGGACGCAGCGGGCCTGGCGGGCGGGACTGGAGGGGCGGGAGCTGCGCACCGGCCCGCTGGTGACCTATCCGGAGGCCGTCCAGCTGGCGCGGGAGATGCTGCGCTACGAGCAGCGCGGCGAGCGCACGCCTGCGGCGCGGGCGGTGTGGGTGCAGGACGTTCAGCAGCTGATGGCTGGCTGGGGGTTGGAGGACGTGGACGGCTGGGGCGAGCTGGCGCAGTGGCTGGATCACCATGCTCAGCCAGCTGCGGCCTCGTTCGCCGACGGTGCCGGTGGTGCCCGTCGGCGCCGTCGGCGGGTGCTGGCCGTGGGGCACAGCCGACTCGCTGAGCCGTCCGGCTCGTTGCGCGAGCGCTCCTGCATGGCCTGAGAACTGGCCTTTGTCAAGGGCGAGTTGACCGGAGGCTGGTTTGTCAAGGGGGTGTCACCCGTTCGAGTGATGCCTGCTTCGGTGCACTGACCGCTGCGGGCGGGAGACGGCCAGGCTGGCGTCACGGCCTGGTTCGGGGCGACGGCTCCGGCGGGCAGACGCGGAGGGAGGCGCCGGGTGCGTGAGGTGAGGGCGTGGCATCTCGACGACGATGGCCGCTTGGTGTGTGTCGCACCCGAGGCGCTGTGGGGGGGGTGGCGCTGGAGGAGCGCCAGCCGCCTACAGATCCGGTCGCCTACCACGGCCGGCAGGGTAAGCTCACCGACTGGTGGTCGGCGACGACCAGCACGCTGGTGGTGTGCGGGTCCAAGCGGCGCACCTATGTGGCCACCGAGCTGGACTTCGATCCCGCCATCCGCCGTTTCGCCGGGGAGCCGGTCGAACTGCACTGGGAGCAGGGCCGCATCCGGCACCGGTGGCGGCCGGACTTCATCGCCCTGACCCGCGACCAGCAGCGGCAGGCCGTGGTGCTCGCCCCGCACCGGATGGGCCCGCAGTGGCGCGAACGCCTGGCCGCCCTGCGCGAGGTCGCCGCTCAGGCCGGCTGGAGCGTGTGCGTGCGCCCGGTCCCGCACGGGGTGCGGCGGGAGAACCTGCTGCTCGTGGCGGACTTCCGGCAGCCTGCCGTCTGCGATCAGGCGCATGAGCGTGCCCTGCTGGCCGCGTTTCGACGACCGCGCCCGCTGAAGGAGGGCGTCCTGGCCAGCGGAGTGCCCGAGTTCCTCGGTCACGACCATGTGTACCAGCTCATCTGGCGCCGTCTTCTGGACATCGACTGGAGCCGGCCGCTGCTGCCCTTCTCCCCGGTCTGGGCGGCAAGGGGGCAGCGATGACGGGCACTGTGTCGGGCTGGTTCGAGACCGACCGGGTCTGCCTGGGGGATCTGGTGCGCTGGCGCGGTGGCGTGTGGGAAGTCAGCGCCTTCCAAGGGCGGCAGATCACCCTGCGGCCGCAGTCGGGCGATGTGGCGCCGGTGGACATGCTGTGGCGGGAGGTGGAAAGCGCCCCGGACTTCGCCGTCCTCGACAACGACGGGCAGGACGTGGCCCGCGCATGCCTGCCCGCGCTGGGCGAGCTGCTGGAGGCCGCCACCCCGGCAGAGCGCGAGAAGGCCCTGTGGTGGCACGAGCACATGAAAGAACTCCACACCGGACTGCGGCCCGGCTCCACCACGGCCCGCCCCGGCTACGACCCGGACACCACCACCTTCAAACAGCGCTGCCAGACCAAGTCGGCCGAACTCGCCGCCGTCGGCATAAAGTTCAGCTGGCGGGCGCTGGATGACCGGCGCCGCGCCTGGAAGGGGGCCGACGAGAATCCGCTGGTGCTGCTGTACGACGGCCGCAAGACCCGCACCCCCGACCCGGGCGGCCGCACCGACAAGCGGGTCATCGCGCTGATGCACGAGGTCACCGCCCGCCACGCCCGCGAGTCGGGCGGCCGGGTCAACCGCGTGTACGAGGACGTCGAGACCCTCGTCCGTCAGCGTTACCGCTGGGAGTTGCAGGATCCTCGGGAGGCGGAGCGGCTGCTGCTGCCCCGCTCGACGTTCTACACCCGGATGCAGGAGCTCGGGCTGACCGAGCAGCTCAAGAAGACCACGCGTCGGCGCTCACGCGAGGCCAGCAAGCCGCGGCGCCCGTACACGCCGTCGGTGGCGCTGCGGCCGGGCCAGCTGGTACAGATCGACACCTCTCCGCTGAAGATCAAGGTGATCGGGGACGACGGCCGCGCCGTCTCGGCCGAGCTGACCGCCGCGATCGATGTCGCCTCCCGCTCCTGCACGGCCCTCATGATCGTTCCCGTGGTGACCGGGGAGGGAAAGCCGGGGCAGCGCATCGGGGGCCGCGCCACCAAGGCGTTCGATCTGGTGCTGCTGCTGGCGCAGTGCTTCGCCCCGCTGACCATGCGGCCCGGCTGGGACCCGCTGACCGCGGCCCGCAATTCGGCCCTGCCCTACGGCCAGCTGTGTGCGGCCGACGCCCGCTTCGCCGAGGCCGTCGCGGCCCGCCCGGTCATCCACCCGCGGACCATCGTCATCGACCAGGGCAGCCCCTATCTGAGCGATCACTTCAAGATGGTGTGCAGCTTCCTGGGCATCAGCATCGAATACGCCCGCAAGGACACGCCCACCGACAAGCCGCTGGCCGAGGCCTTCTTCCACGGCTTCGCCGACACCTTTAGCCAGTTCGTGAAGGGCTGGACGGGCCGCAGCTTCGAGCAGCGCGGCTACGGCGTCGAACGCCAGCGCCTGTTCAGCATCAACCAGGTACAGGCCGCGGCCGAGGAATGGGTGGCGCTCGACTACCAGCAGCAGCCGCACGAGGGGCTGCGCAGCCCCCTGTATCCGGGGATGGTGCTGTCCCCGAACCAGATGTACGACCGGCTGGTGGCGAGCGACGGCTACCGGCCCCGGCAGCTGACGGCCGAGGACAACCGCAAGCTGCTGGTGCCGGCCTGGGTGACGGTCACCGACAAGGGCGTCCAGATCGACAACCGCACCTACCGCTCCCTCGATGGGCGGCTGCGGGATCTGGAGGGCCTCGACTCCGGACTCGCGCACAAGAACGGCCGGTGGGAGGCCCGTTACAACCCCTACTATCCCGGCGTCGCCTGGCTGTATGACCAACGGCTGAGCGGCAGGTGGATCCCGGTGGAGTTCCTCTACCGGCACATGCTGGCCGACCTGCCGTGGACGCACTATCACTGGCAGGACGCCGCCGAGGAATGGGCGCTGGGCGGCGGCAGCCGCGAGGATGAGGTGGCCATCACCCTGGCCGTGAAGGAGCGCCACCGCCGCACCCGCCGCGGGCCGATGGCCCGGCAGGCGGCCGAGCCCCGCCTGCCGTTCCGCGGAGTGATCCGCCCCGAGACCGGCGACGCGTCCGACTCCGCGGCGCCGGCCACGCCGCTGGACCCCGACATCGTTCCCGCCGCCCCCTCGCTGCCCGTGCCAGCCCGGGATGTCGGCAACGGCCGCTACACCCTGCCCACCTGGGCCCCGGCCGGCTCCGAGGACGACCCGCCGGCCGGCACCGCTGCGCCCGCATGAACCCGCCTCTCGCTTCACCCGCCGAGGAGAGCCGTATGAAGACCACCGCGCCCGCCGCATCCGATGCCCGGGCCGAGATGGCCCACCTGGTGCGCACCACGCCGCCCCTGCCCGCATGGATCTTCTCCTGGGAAGGCTGGGACCGGTATGTGCGCACCGAGTTCAATCCACCCGACCTGCTGGACTGCGCTCCCGCGGACGTGGAAGTCGACGTGGACGACCCGCGGGTGGACTACCACCGCCATCTGCTGATGATCGAGACCGCGTTCTTGGAAGACTGTCTGCTGCGGGCCCGAGGAACCTTCGGTGTCAACGGCAACCGGTACGAGGGCCTGCTGGACATGGTGATCGACGGCCCGGCCGGCACCGGCAAGACATACCTGCTGCGGCTCATCGGCCGGGAGCTGCAGCGCAGGGTCGAAAAACACTTCAGCGACCGGATCCCGGTCGTGCACATCACCGTCCCGCACGACCCGGAGAACAAACTCAACTGGATATGGGAGATCGCTTCCTTCCTTGCTCTGACACCCGAGCCCAAGAGCGAGGCGGAAGCCCGTCAGCCGCGCCGCATCCCCGACCTGTCCCTGCCCGTGCACACCGTCATGGAACGCAAGCAGACCCGCCTGCTGCTGGTCGACGACATCCAGCGGGTCTCCCCCGCCCAACTTGGCCCGATCCTGCACTACTTCGACTACCTGCGCACCCGGCTGGGCATCACCACCATCTTCTGCGGCACCGGCGCGACCGACATCGTCCATGCCGCCCGCAAAGGCTGCGACCGCCGCGACGAAGCGCTGTGGACCGCCCACCAGCGGCTGCAGCCGGGGGCCACTCCATCCGACCTGAAGGCGGCAGTGGCCAAGGAACACAAGGTGCGCAGCCTGCTGCCGGTCACCTGGGTAGACCCGCTGCCCTGGAGCGATGACAACCAGGAGCCCCTCCTGGCCGTGCTCAAGGGCTACGAAAAGAACCTGCGCATGCGCAAGCTGAGCAAGGACGTTCTCACCCGGCACGCCCAGTACCTGCACGACCGCACCGGCGGCTACTTCCTCTACCTGTCCCAGCTCATCTGCGGCGCCGCCGTCGCCGCAATCCTCGATGGCACCGAGGACATCACCCGCGAGCACCTTCAGGCCATCCGCATCGGCCGGGAAGAGATCCTGCCCAGCCGCTGACCACGCCCGCGAGCACCGGGCGGCACAGGTTACAACCGCCCCCCGCGCCCGCACCGTTTCCGCCAGCATCCCTCTCCAGGATCGAGCCCACTATGAGCGTGGAGCTGACCGGCATCCAGGACGTGCATGCCCTGTGGCTGCAGACACTGGACTTCCTCCGCTACAACCCGCCCCAGACGTGGGCGGACATGCTGCAGCAGGAGGGAGTGACGTTCTTGATGCCGCCCGCCGTGGCGGCACTTGAGCGGGTGGAGGATCAGGCGGCCGCCCTGGCCAATGCGGAAAGGCGTCGGCTACGCAAAGCGGACTTGTTCTACATCACCCGGGAAGCCGCCGCGAGCGTCGCGGGGATAGACGTCCCGTGCATCGCCCAGATCGCCAGCATTGTGCCCTCGCCATCCGGACTGATGGTGTGGGAAGAGCCGCCGGTGCACATCGAGAGGGGTGTTGTGCTGCGGGCCGTGTCCTGGGGGCCCGCCTATGACGGTGGCACCTGGTGGTCCTGGTGGACGGATACGGCAGCCTGTGTGCGCGCCGGCATCACCGAGCCGAGCATGCTGATGATCCACGGAGGGCTGACCTTCCACGAGGAGGTCCACACCGAGCCCGACTTCTGGCCGGTGCAGGCCGATGACCCCGCGCTCCCGGAGCACCTGCAGTTCCGTGCCCTGCTGTTCACGTGGATGGCGATCTCCTGCGGTCTTCTGGTGTACCGCGAGTCTGTGGGCCCCAGCCAGGACATCTGCGGGCATCTGCGCCGCACGGGTATGGAGTCCCGGGCGGTGCACCGTGTGATCCCGGCCAGCAGCGGCGACCGGCCGGAGCTGGCGCAGATCCTGCGCCGCCAGCTTCAGCTGGACGGAACGTCCATGGAGGAACGGCCCTACCCAGGCTACCTGCCGGCGCAGTTGGCGCCGTGGCACGTCTATGTGCCGGGTCTCGGGCACCGCCTGATCGTGGAGATCCCCTCTCTTGAGCCCGGGCAGACCGCGGTTCCCACGCTCGGCGCCAGCCGGAGGGTCGGCAACCTCGCATTCGCGCCGGTCAGGACGGTACTGCGCCAGGGCTGGCAGTTCCACAACGGCTATGTGCAGTCCCTGCTGCGCTACGAGCCGGAGTTCGGACTGCTGACGGAGCCCGGTGATGAGGAGTTCTGAACGCTTGCGCACCCCACGGCACCCGTGACCGCTGTCTTGGGCAGCTACCGGGCCGGGCCTTCCCCCACAGACCAGCCCCGGCCTGCGGGAAGCGAGGGTGGTCGTGCCGACGGGCATCACCAGGCACGGCGCTGTTGCGGATCGGCTTCGAAGACGACTACCTGCAGCGCCTGGTGATGTACATGGCGTTCCTCTTGGACGCCCGGTTCGCAGCTCACGTGCAGCTGGGCCCGGCCTCACGGCAGCTGGCCTTCCTGTGGCGCGGGCCATCATCTGCGCTGACCGCTTTGGGTTACGACGAGTTCTGAACGCTGCGCCAGACAATGCCCACTATTATCCGATGATCGCTATTCCTCAGAGTGACATGCCGGGGACGGGGGCGGGCAGTGTACGTGGCCGAGGTGCTGGTGGAGCGGTTCCGGTCGTGCGAGCGGGTACAGATTCCGCTGCGGCCGGAAGTGACGGTGTTGGTCGGGGAGAACAACGCGGGCAAGTCGTCCGTGATCGACGCGCTCCGGCTGCTCACGGACCCCCTGGACGGGCGGCGCGTGCGGTATTTCGAGGAGTCCGATGTCCTCACCACCGCGGCCGCGCAGGGCGGCCCCAGCCTGCAACTGGACGTGGCCGGCATCGGCCCGCAGGAAAGCGGCGCGTATCTCGAGGCGCTGCTGCCCCAGGGGACTCCTGACAGCCGTACCGCCCGGTGGCAGGTGTCCTGGACGCCGCCGCAAACGGGCGGGCGGCGTGGAAGCACCGTCTGGGCGCAGGGCGCGGGCCTTCCGGTCACGGGGGACCCTCCGGCGCGGGGCGGTGTGCGGCATGTCTATCTGCCAGCGCTGCGCGATGCCGAGCGGGAGCTGGCCTCGGCGGGCGGGGATCGGGTGCGGATGATCCTTCGCGGGCTGCTGGGCGATGACGAGCAGGCCGATGCCTTCGTGGAACGGATCGGCACCGAGCTGAAGAAGGTGGCAGCGGACCCGGACGTGGTCAAGGTCAGCGAGAAGATCAACCAGCCGCTGCGGGATCTGACGGTCGGCGCGCATCCCCAGGCGAGTGAACTGGCCCTGGCCGAGCCGACGTTCGCGTCGATCGCCCGGTCGCTGCGCATGCTGCTGGGTGATGTCTCCGCCGCGCCATTCCCGTTGTCGGCCTCGGGGCTGGGTTACGCCAACACCCTGTTCATCGCCACGGTGATGGCCGAGCTGGACGCGGCGGCAGAGGCGGATCTGACCGTGCTGCTGGTCGAGGAGCCCGAGGCGCACCTGCATCCGCAGCTGCAGACCCTGCTGCTGCGTTACCTGCAGCGGCGGGCGCGCGCCTCGCGCCGGCAGCCGTCGGGAGATCCGGCTGAGCCGGCCGGGCATCTGCAGGTGGTGGTCACCACCCACTCCCCCATCCTGTCGGCCGCTGCGAGCGTTCAGGACCTGGTGGTCATGGCGCGCTGCCCGGGTGAGCTGTCGGACAGCTGGCGGGCGCGGCCTTTGCCCATTCCCCGGCTGCAGTTGAGCCCGGACCGGGTGCGGCATCTGGACCGCTATCTCGATGCCACCAAGAGTGCTCTGCTGTTCGCGTCGCGGGCGATCCTCGTGGAGGGCATTTCCGAGCTTCTGCTGCTGCCGGCTCTGGCCGAGCGGGTCCTCGCCGCAGACGAGGACGCCGATGCGCCGGCGAAGCGGGAGGCGTTCGAGGCGGTGGAACGGTTCTTCGGCACCACCCGGGTGATCGTGGACGGTGTCGGGTTCGAGGTCTATCTGCGGGTGCTGCTGGCACCCGTTGACGGCATCTGTCTGGGCCGGCGGGTTGCCTTGATCACCGACACGGACGTGGCACCCGATCAGCCGGAACCACCCCGGCTGCAGTCGCTGCGGAAGCTGCCGCGCGGCTGGCATTCTCCTGGCGAGCTGCACCTGGCCGCGGCGCCGAGGACGCTGGAGCCGGCCCTGTGGTCGCAGAACAACATCACCGCCTTGCGGGCGGCGTTCCTGCGCTGCGCGCCGCACTCGCAGGACCGCTGGAAGCAGGTCGTTGAGGCGACGGATCCCGCCCTGGCGTTCGGGGAGCTGTTCGTCCCGAAGGCCAGCCGGACCGTCACCGGCACGGACGGAGAAATCCTGAAGGGCACCGAGATCTCCAAGGGCCGGTTCGCGCAGGAACTCGCCGACATACTGGCCGACCGGGTGGTGCCGTTCACGGTGCCCGAGTACCTGGCGGGTGCCATCCGTTTCATCACCGCCCAGGACACGAGCACGCTCGCAGTGGGCGCGCCATGACGACGCCTCAGCAGGATCCGGTACGGGCCGACGCCGAGAAGCAGCAGCAGGCCGCCATGGTCGTGGCTGCGCCTGCGTATGTGGCTGCCTGCCCGGGCGCGGGCAAGACGCATGTGATCACCAACCGGCATCTGCAGTCGCCCCGGCGGCGGCTGCGGAAGGGGCGGGCACTGATCTCGTTCACACGGGTGGCGCGGGACCAGATGGCCCGGCGCTGCCGCTCGGCGGGCCGCGCCGATCTGGTCCAGGCGCCGCACTTCATCGGCACGCTCGACTCGTTCCTGTGGGAGTTCCTGGTCAAGCCGCGGCGGGCGGCCCAGCCGGCGCCCCGTCTGCTGGAATCCTGGGCGAGCATCAAGGCCCCAGTGGAGGGCGCGGACCGGGAGATCAACCTGCACCGCTTCCCCATGACGGTAGATCCCTCCTACAGCGAGGCGCGCGAGGCTGTTGCCTGGGACAAGCTCGACTACGACACCCGCCAGCTCATCAAGGACACCTCCTACAGCCGCGCGCAGTGGGAGAAGAAGATCTTCGAGACCCGCAAGGCGTGGTGTGACGAAGGCTATTTGACCGGGCACGAGGCGCGGGTCCTGGCCCTGTGGAACCTGCGCCACGCCAAGACCGCCACCGCTCTGCTGCCCCCGCTGCTCTCCCGGTTCGCGGAAGTCGTCGTCGATGAGGCACAGGACTGCTCCGCCGCCGACCTGGCGATCCTTCAGCTGCTGCACGACGCAGGCCTGCCGCTGGTTCTCGTCGGCGACCCGGACCAGGCCATCTACGCCTGGCGCGGCGCCGAACCCCAGGCTCTCCAGTCCTTCGCCGCTCAGCTCTCCCCCGCCCCGCACCGCCTGACCGGCAACTGGCGCAGCTCCCCCGTCATCTGCCGGCTCGCGTCCACCCTGCGCACGGGGCAACGTCCGCCGGACACCTCCGTGGTGCGCGACGACGACATCCCCGTCCTCGTGCTGCCCACCCGATTCGCCGACTCCGGCAGCCGGCACCTGCACGCCCCAACCGGTGCCGGCATCGTCGACGCCTTCCGCACGCTGGCCGAGGAGTACGCCGTCCCGGCCAAGGACTGCCTGGCGACCGCCTACAAGTACGCCACCCTTCCGGGCATCACCCGGGAAAAGCCCAACACCAAAGCAATCACCAGCCTGGGCTGGGCCCGCACCGTCACCCACACCCCGGGCGCCAGCGGCGATGACCTCGCCCGGGCCTGCGCGGTCGCCGTGCGCGTCCTGTTCGGGTACTGGTACCCGGGCGAGACCGGCGGCCCCGACCGCATCATGGCCGGCCACCGTCTCTCGGCCGGACAGGTCAACCGCACGGCGTTCGCCTTCCTGCACAGCCTGCCTGCGCCCCACCGGGAATGGGGGCCGCAGGTCTGGCAGGCCATGAAGGCCTGGCCCGCTCTTCCCGGGGCTGCTCCGCAAGGCGGCAAGGGCCGCCCCGCCGGAAAACCCACCGTGTCGCGCCTCCGGGTGGCCACCGGTATCCGCACCAACATCGTCCACCAGCTCAAGGGCGACGAAGCAGACGGCGTCCTGCTGTTGCTGCCCGATGCCGGAAGCGTCCAGCGCTGGGCCACCGCAGACCCGGCCACCGACGAGGTCCTGCGTGTCTGGTACGTCGCCGTCACCCGCGCACGCCGCCTGGCCGCCATCGCCGTACCCGAGGACGAGACCGACGCGCTGGCCCAACTGCTGGCCAAGGACCAGGTACCGGCCCGCGTCGCATGAGATCTCCTTCATGCTGCCTGACCCGGTACGGAGACAGGCAGCGTGGGGAGAAACCCGGAAGGCAGCGCAGTGAGCATCGCCGGCCTGCAGCGCCGGCATGACGACATCGGCGGCGGATGAAGTCTATCTACTTGTGCGCTTTTGAGATCAATAGGCCGTAGCCGTGCCGGACTCGGCGAGGACCGGGCTAGGGTCAACTTCGGCCTGGTCACGATGGTTTGGGCCGGTGACGAAGTTCGCTCACGAGGGAGCCAGCGCAATGCACGGTCAGTTGACACCGGACGTGCCACTCGGCCCGTTCGAGGGCACGGCGATCACGGTATGGTCGGGGCAGGGCAAGCAGGCGAAACTGCATGCCAAACCCTCGTGTTCGTACCTGCGCTCGGCTCACGGCGTCGAACGGACGGTACATCTGGATGCCGTTGTGGTAGGCCGGATGTGCCCGCAGTGCGGCACCTACGGGTCCTGGGCACGTCCGGGTACAGGGCTGGCGGTGTTCCTGGACACGGTGACCGGGCTGGGTCTGTTGTATGAACTGGACAGCTTCCGCGCACCGGACGAGGACACCTTCAGCGACGAAGAGGTCCGGCACGCGGCCGCTGTGCTGTACACGCCCGTGGCCGACGGTCCGGCGGTCCCTGCCGAGCAGGACGACGCGGAGGACGACGAGGACGGCACGTGGGAGGAGCGGCAAGAGGCCCAACGTGTACGCGAGTCGGTGCTGCGGCAATGGGGCGGCGCGCTGGCGAGCATGCACCGTACCCACCGGAAACTGGCGCTGTTTCCCTGGCTGCGGGCCTGGGCCGGGGAAGCTCTTGAGGCAAAAGCCGGGTATCTGCGCGTCCTGCAGGAGCAGGCCCGGCTGCTGGTCGTCGAAAGGGCGCTGCTGGCGGCTGCCGCGGCGGCTGCCATGACGGAACCGGATGTTCCCGCCGACGAGCCGGCCTTCGCGCCGCTGGGCGGCCCCGGCAAGGCTCGCCGGCTGCTGCTGAAGCTGTGGCGGCGGTGGCGCAGCGCGGTCGAGGACAGCTGGGACGACCCGCAGCAGCAGACGTACGTGGTTCATCACCTGACCGACACGATGGGCAGCCGCCGCAAGGGACGCAAGCAGATACTGGATCGGGCCCGGGCGGTGGTGGCCGGCTGGGAGGCCGACGTCCGAACGGCGGCCGGCGGGCGACACGGCGAGCGGGTTGTGGTCGCTCGTTTTCCTGATGATGCGGCGGAGCGCGGTTCTGGCAGGTCACTTGTGGACCGGCTGGGTGAGTGGGAACTGGGGGTGCTCGCCTCGTACACGGCCGGCACCGTCTGGGAGCCGCAGTCCGTCCTCACCCTGCGGGTGCCGGAGCCGGTGGCCGTGCGGCTTCTGACTCACCCTCACACGCTCTCCTACAGCGAGCCGGAGACTGCCGAGGCCGGACAGCCTGCGGCGCCGTCCCCGGCAGAGCCGCGGCCTGGGACCGGATCGGGGCTGGGGCCGGGGGTGTTCGACGACGCGCCGGTCCACAGCAGGCGACCGGTCACCAGCGAGCACCTGCGCGCGCTGCGCACCGCGATGCGGGATGCCGAACAGCTGTACGTGGTGTTCTCCGTCGACGGCGGGCTTGAGGTCGTGGCCTTGAGCGTTCTGGAGGAACGGTGCAGCTCAGGATGGCAGGGTTGCATCGTCGCCGGTGCAAGTGACTTGCCCGACGCGCTCTTCGCGCCCCGCCAGCCCTCTTCCGGGCAGGAGGAGCCGGTCTGGCCCGCCCGTATCCACGATCCGCATCACGAGGCGTTCGGCAGCCATCTGAGCTCGACAGAAGGCGAACGGGTGCTGGTGCGGCTGCGCGAGGGGCGACGCGACACCGATCACGCGCTGCGTTCGCTGGCTCTGGCCCGCGGCGTGGCCGACCTGCGCCGGCTGGAGGCTGTCGGGTATGACGACCGGGATTTTCCGCGCCGTCCCTTCGTGTCGGCGGTCTGGCACGGTCTGCTGGCCATGGAGCAACTGGACCTGGAGCCCTTCGAACACGACACCGGCACCGGGTGGCGGCAGGGGTCGGGGCTGCCGCTGGGCGTGCTCGCCAAAGTGCAGGTCTACACCTCGGACGCGGAGGGCCGCTATCAGGGCCGGGCCCACTCCCCCGACTGCAAGCACCGGCGTCCGGAGCGCGGTGTCACCGGCGACGACGACTTGGTGAGCATCGCGGAGTTGCTGGACAACAAGGGCTTCGATCCGTGCAGTAAGTGCGGCGGGTATGCCGTGCGCCGTCTCAGCCAGGATCAGGTCGCCTACTACCGCGCCGCGCACCGGCTACACAGCCTCACCGACCAGGTGCGCTCGGCAGCGGTCGGCAGCGCCGGCAGTGCTGAACTGGCGGCGCAGCTGACGGAGTTCGCCGAGCTTGACCGGCGGACTGCCGACGCGTGGTTCCCGCTGCGGAAGGAAGCCCGCCAGTGGCGGCGGACGGTTGCTGCTCTGATGGGTGAGCTGTCCGGATCGGTATGACCGAGGACAGGGCTGCGGCGCTCGGCGCTGGAAGGCTGCCCCGGCGTCCGGCGGGCCTCTCGCAGCGCCGGTTGGACGCCTCGGCCGTCGGGCACCCCTGCCGGGTTCCGGGCGGGCTTGGGTGCCGGTGTGTCACGCCGGGCTCAACAGCACCTGTTCCACGTCCTGCCAGGCTGGGGGCGGTTGGGCTGCGGAACGCACGACGGTGAGCAAGCGTCCGTCGAGGCAGGCGTCGAAGCGGCCTTCGGCCCGGGCGAGGCGCTCCCGGACACCCGCCTGGGGCGGGGGCTGTTCGGCCAGGACGGCCAGCAGCACCTCGTGCCGGGCAGGTCCCAGCGCGTCGGCTGGCACCCAGGCGCCGCGGACGGGAATGCCGGCGAGTTCCGCGTCGAGTGCGGGCGCGGTGTCGTACAGCCGCTGGACCATACGGCCGGTCCGTGAGAGCAGGTCGGCCGCAGGTTGTGCGCGGGCAGCGGCCAGCGGCATCGCGTCCTGCGGTGCGTCCGTGTCGGGCGGTGGGGCGGATGGTGCGCTGGGCGGTGTGGTGGGCGACGGCGGTGCGGGATCGCCGGCCGGCATCTGCCCAGAGGGGTCCTCTGGTGGCCTGCGCCGTCGCTCGCGCACGGGAAAGCGCCATTGGCCGCCTCCGCCCTGCCGCTTCCAGCGGTCGTCCAGTGCACCGTCCCAGCGTTTGTCCTGAGGAAGGAAGATATCCACGGCGACGCCGGAGCGGCCGATCCAGACCCAGCTCATGAAGTAGGCGTGGTCGCGGTGGGACGCCGACCAGAGGGCGAGTTCCTGCAGCCGTCTCTTCTGCTCGGCGAGCGGCTGCTTCGGCAGGAGTGTCTTGGCGCGGCGGTGCCGGCCCCGGGCCTCTCCCGCGACCCTGCCTCCGGGCAGATGGAACAGCAAGTCCGGTCTGATGCCGCCGTTTTGATAGCCCGTCAGTATGCGGCCGGGCAGTGCGTCGAAACTGTGCAGGGCATGGGCCGTGTTGTCCCAGGCGAAGAGGGCTTCGCTGGCCGCCGTCAGCATGCCCAGTCCTGAGCTTTCGGTGACGAAGCTGCGGATGTGCCGCGAGCTCGCCACGAATGCCCGGTGATCGACCTGGAGCGGGGCACCGGCGCCGGGGGCTGCGAGATAGCTGGCCAGAAGGCGGACCTCGAGCTGCCTGGTGCGGTAGTCGACGACCCTGTTGAGGTCGCAGGCGAGCGCGTTGATGTGGATGAGCCGGGCCAGTCCCACCCCCAGGTCACCCTGTCCGACCTGGGTGGCGGTCACCATCGGCCCTTGCACCCGGAACTGCCATACCCGGGCCCATACGGTGCTCAACGTCGTGTTCCTCCCCGATGCGGTGCGCCCGCGTCATGGCGTATCGCACACCGTCACGTCCGATTCTCCCTGCCCTGCAGCCGCCCAGGGTGTCACGTCGTCAGTCGCCCAGTCCCCGGCAGGTGAGTGCGCCCAGCTCGTTTTCGACGGGGCCTCAGTGCCGGGAGTGGCGCAGGTACATCGGCAGGACGGTGCGCATGAGCTGTTCGCCGCGGGTGGTGATGGCCTCGAAGTGGGTGCGGGTCATGGCGGCGAAGTTGGTCGGGTAGGTGGCCACTGCGCTGCGGGGGACGAGGTCGGCGGGCGGGGCGGGCAGGCGGTCGTCTTTCATGCCGAGGTAGGCCAGGGCGAATCCGTCGATGCGTCCGCTCGCGGCCCATTCGTGCAGGCGGGAGCGGGCGGAGTCCTGGGCTTTGCGGTGGACGGTGGCGAAGGAGCGGCTGAGGCGTCCGGTCTGAAGTGCGGTGCTTTCAGGGTGAGTTCTCCCTGGCCCGCGTCGCAGGCGATGATGAAGGGCACGTCGTAGACGTGCTGGGTGTGGTGGGGTGAGCGTCCGGGTTCCAGGACGGACAGGCCGAGGTTGTCGTAGACGCCGCCGTCGGTGAGCAGCACGGTGTGCTGCTGGTGGTGTCCGTCGCGGTGCTGGAAGGTGAAGGTGCGTTCCAGGGCGGGCAGCAGGGCGGGGTAGGCGGCGGAGGCGGCCACGGCGGTGGCGGCGGGGATGGGTTCGGTGATGGTGCCGTAGCGGGAGCAGCCGCTGCGGGTGCTGCCGAAGCGGACGGCGTTGGTGGTGGCCAGGTCGGTGGCGGTCAGGACGACGTCGAGGCCGGGGTGGGTGACGTCGGCCATGGTGCGGGTGCCGAACGCCTGGCGGGCGAGGACGGCGGCCAGGGCGTCGGTGCGGTTGGCGGGGCGGGCGACGCTGACATCACTGCCGCGGGTGAACGCTCCGCGGGCGCCGGCGCGGGCGGCCGCGGTGAGGTTGCGGGCGACGGCGGAGGGTGTGAACGCCTGGCGTGCGATGGCCAGTTGCAGGCCGGAGCGCAGCAGGTCGGTGGTGCGGGTGTCGAAGTCGGCGAAGTCGGGCGGGCCGTAGGCCCACAGGGCGGCGAGCAGCGAGCCGCCGGAGATGCCGGAGACGACACGGATGCGGTCGAGGAGGTCGCGGTCGTGGAGGGCGCGCAGACAGCCGAGGTGGAAGGCGGCCGCGCGGGAGCCGCCGCCGGACAGGGCGAGGCCGAGGGTGCGGGTCATGGGCGGGCGTCGTCCGATCGGCGGGGGGGCGGGCAGGGTGTTGTCGGTGGCGGGGCGGGTGGCGTAACCGCCGGGCCACCACAGGCCTGGGCCGGGGTGGCCGGCCGGCGCGGTCGGAGCTGGTGGGGTGGCGGCCGTGGTGGTGCGGGTGGCGAGGCGGGCGTAGAGGTCGGGTCCGTCTGCGGTGGTGAGCCATTTCTGCCAGACGGGTGGTGGTCCTCCGGCGATGAGGACGAGGGCTCGGGTGGGGGCGTCGTCGAGGGGCAGGGTCAGGAGTTCCATGGCCGTGCGGTCGGTCGCGCTGGGCTGTGCCGGGGTGTGGGGGTGGGTGTGCCACAGGCCGAGGAAGCGGCTGGTGTTGCCGGTCGCGGTGCGGCGGGAGGCGAGGTGGTGGGTGACGCCGTCCAGGCCGTGCTGGAAGTAGGTGTCGCTCAGCAGGGAGTCCGGGGGCGGTCCGGTGGCCTCGTCGACGTGGATGATGCCGGTGGCGTCGTCGATGGTGCCGAGCAGCATGCCGCCGGTTTCGACGCGCGGGCCGCGGACGCGGGCGCCGCGGCGGGCTTCGGCGCGCATCTCGGCGAGGGCGGCGGGGGCGATGCGGACGTCGTAGCCGGTGGCGTCGTCGGTGATGGTCGTGTCGTTGGGCCAGGTCAGCCAGCGCGGCCCGGCGGGCTGGGGGTCGGTGGGGCCGCTGGGTGTGCGGACGGTGAGCGCGGCCATGGTGTGCTGGCCGTCGGGGGCGTTCAGAGCGTGGAGGATGCCGGTCATGAGCTGTCCGGCCAGGGCGGCGACGTCGGCGGCGGAGCCGGTGAAGGTGGCGTCCGAGCAGCCGGGTTCGGGCTGGAAGAGGTCGGTGCGGGGCTCGGTGGGGAAGAAGTCCTCGACCATGTCGGCCAGGGCACCGGTGGGGTCGGTGCGGGCGGCCAGGGAGGTGCGGCGCAGGACGTCGGTGCCGCCGCCGGTGGCTCCTGGAGGTGAGAGGGCGACGATGCCGCGGGTGGCCTGATGGCCGATCATCAAGGTGGCGAGGTGGGGCCAAGGGAGGGGTGGGGTCGGTGCGGCGGGCGCGTTCGAGGTAGGCCCGTACGACGCGGTTGGCGGTGCAGTCCAGGATCAGGTCGAAGGAGTGCACGCCGAGGACGGGAAAACGGCGGGTGATGTCGGCGACGACGGACTCGATACGGGTGGCGTGCGGGTCGATCTGGTTGAGGCGGTCGGCCAGGACGTCGGCCTTGGGGTATCCGATGTCGGGGTCGGTGTAGGGCTGGCGGGCGTGGATACCGGGGTGCACGAGTGACTTGTCGACGACGGTGACGTGGGCGGCGCCGGCGCGGGCGCAGATGTCGGCGGCGGGCGCACCGAGCGCGCCGGCGCCCAGGACGAGGATGCGTTTGCCGTGCAGCCAGGCCGCCGGGGTGTGGTGGTCGCGGCGGACGGTGACCTCGGGGCGGGCCTCGTAGAGGCTGAGCCACCGGGTGGTCAGGGTGTCGAGCCATTCCTCGCCGATCTGCATGATCTCGTCGCCGAGTTCGGGCAGTTGGCGGTCGACGTAGGCGGTGACGGCGCGGCGGGTGAGTTGGTCGGCGAAGTCGGGCAGGTGCCAGGCCACCAGGTGGGTCCGGCGGGAGCCGTGGCCGCTGTTGCCCCGGGAGGGGGTGCCCAGCAGGAGATGGACAGGGGCGGGCGGGCGGGATGTGCCGTCCGGGCCTGTCTGGTCGGCGGTGGTGCGCAGGCGGCGGTTGTGGTCGGCGGCCAGGCCGACGAGACCGAGGATCATGCGGGCGGTGATGCGGCCGCGCGCCAACGCGGCGATGAGCGCCCGGGCGGTGTCGGGGTATTCGAAGGTCAGATGGTCTGTGGTGATGACAGCCGGGGCGAGGAACACCTCGGCGTCGTCGGGGAGTTGGGCCGCGGCCCGGGCGTCGGTGAGGGTGTGCGGCCACGGTCGGCCGAAGGGCAGCCAACCGACCACGTCGCTGCGGTCGGCGTTGACATGGTGCAGGAGGGCCGCGCCCAGCCACGGCTCGTCGTCGGCGGCGGTAGGCGCATCGCGGCGGACGACGAGCAGGCCGTCCGCGTGGTCTCCGAGCGCGTGAGGCGGGTGCAGCGGCTCGCCGGGGGCATCGAGTTCGCCGGCCGCGGCAGCCTTGAACCAGTCCAGCAGGCGGGTGATGAACCCGTACATGCCATCAGCCGGGTCCCACTCGGTCGCCGTGGAGCGGTACAGGCACGGGAAGCGGGCCCAGACGACGTGCGGGGCCCCGGCGAAGCGTTTGTGCCGGGTGTGCACCAGCGGGACCTCGAAGGGGAAGTCCGGCGGGATGTAGAGGGTGACGGGCTCTTCGCTGCGCAGCCGCAGGCCGCCCTCGACGCGGGGCAGGCCGGCGCATCCGACGCTGATGCGCGCCTCCACGAAGCCCGTGGGGGCCGCGGGTGCCGTGTCCACGTGGGAGAGGAAGACCCCGCGGTCGGAGTCGGTGATCTGCCGGAGTTGGTCGAGGGCGAGGTGCTGGCCGGCCGTGACAGCCGTAGTGGTGCGGTCGCTCACGCGTCACCGAATCCCAGGGGCGTGGCGGGTGCGGCCTTGTCTCCTCGGGCCTGCTCGACGGCGCTGCGCGCGGCGGTGGCCGCCCGGGGGGAGGGGAGAGCGGCGGTGGCGGTGAAGGCGGCGGCCGGGAAGCGGGTGGTGCCCAGCGCGGCCAGCATCCGCCGTCCGCCGCCCGCGGCCTTCATCACCAGGGACTTGGCCTCCAGTTCGGCGACGTCGACGAGTTCGAACCCGAAGAGGGGGTCCAGGGCGAACACCACCGGCCGGGGCTCGTCCTTGGTGGGGTACTCGCCCGTGCACAGCACCGGCAGCACGGTGATCTCCGCGTAGGCGTCCCGGGCCAGCAGGTGGGGCGGATTGTGTCCCTTCTCGTCCTGGTCCCGGAAGGGCCGGGAGCTCGCGATCACCCGGGCGTCCGGGCTGGCGTAGGTTTCGAACTGGTCGAGGATGTCCTGCTTGCGCTCCTCCTCGCCGTCCTCGCCCTTGGCGTACATGACCTTCTTGGAGCAGTGGTGCGGGGAGAGCAGCAGGTCCCACTCCACCCGATCGGTGTTGCCGAAGTACTCGCTGTTGTCGAAGATCTTCTTGATCGTGGGGTAGGCGAGGTCGCCGAGCAGGAGCAGCCGGCCCGTCGCGCCGGTGCCGGTGGGCATGCGGATCTGCAGGGCGAGGGACGTCTCGTTGCGTTCACCGGCGCAGTCGCCCTTGAACGGGGCGTGGACGAACGCCTCGAACGTTCCCGACAGGTCGTTGCCGTCGATCATCGTGATTGTCTTGCCGGGGAAGGTGAAGTACTCGTCGGGCAGCTCGTTGTAGGAGTGCTGGTCGCGGTCGTCGTCGTAGCCGATGATCCGGACCCGGTCGCCGCTGGCGGGCTCTTCGCCGTTGGCGAGGGCCTCCAGGGTGGCGGCGACGCGGCGCTCGACCTCGTCCTGGAAGAGGCGGGCGTCCTCGCACATGGTCTGGTCCTGGGAGATCTCCCGCCACAGCCGGGGCGTCGCCCAGATCTCCCCGATCAGGATGTCGCTGTCCACCAGGTCCCGGAACCCGCAGCAGTGGTCCAGGTCGGCGTGGGTCAGGGCGAACACCGCGAGGTAGGGGGTCTCCCCATCAAGCCAGTCGGGGCACGGCAGGGTCTCCGCGAGACGGTCGATGACCGCGGCGACGACCGCGTCCTTCTCGTCGGCAGCCTTCATGTCCCGCAGGTCGACCTGGAGGACAAGGTCGCCGCCGAGCACGAGCGTGGTGGAGTCGCCCGTGCCGACCGGCCAGAACACCACTCCCCGCTCGGGGAGTTCCGTCTCGACCATCCTGTTGCCTCTTCACTCGATGTGGGTCAACTGGCGGGAGAACCACACACGTTCTCTCTGCTTCCATAGCTACCATGCGCCACTGACAACACGGTCTCACCAGGCATTTCACGTGCTGCCGGGGCCCATGTCAGGGGCTGTCGGCCTGGAGGCGGCCTCCCGGCGGCCGCAGGGTGCACGCCGCCACGCGAGCGGACCGAGAGATTCCGCTCCCGTGCCGAAGCGCCGCGGAAGGGGCGCTGGTGAGCTGGCGGCGCTTCCTCGGATCCCGGCCCCTTTCCGCCCCTGTCCCCCGCGCTGGACCGCGTCGTGGGCTGGACGGCTCGATGCTGTACGTACGGCTGGGGCATACCGCATCCCAGGCCACCGCGAGCGGAGTTGTGCTGCTGCGCCGCACCGGCGCCTCACACACTCCCGCCCCCGGGGCAGCGGTCTGCGCCGCGGACCGCGCAGGGGCCGATATCGTGGGGGCGTGCACGACGAGGAACCACCGCCGACCGGCGACACCGCCCAGGACAGCACGGCACGGACGGCCGGCCCGCTCGATCCAGCGCAGCTGCGGCGGATCACCTCCCTGCACCGCGGATTCACCTATCAGAACCTGTACGCCGTGGGCTGTCTGCTGCGGCTGCGTGAGGCCGGTGCGCAGACGCTGCTGATGGAGCTGGACGAGGACCTGGAGGTCGTGCTCCCGGACCGGCATCTCTACCTGCAGGTCAAGACCCGGCAGGGCAACCTGATGTGGAGTGACATCAGCGGGTCGGTTGAACAGTTCGCCAAACTGCGCGCGGAGCACACGGCGGGGCGGCGCCCCGGCGCGCCGAAGCTGATCGTGGTCAGCAATACCGCACCGGGTCGGGATCTGCTGCAACAGACCCAGCAGACGGGCTGGCCGGCAGGCGTGTCGCTGCTGTGGCCGGGACATCCAGATCCGGAAGAGACGTGGCTGCCGCCGACTGCTGCGGATCTCACCGGTGTCCTGCAGTGGTGCACCGAGCAGGCCGCCCGGGTCCCGTTCGGGTCCCTGGGAGCGCAGACGCTGGTGTGGAAGCTGGCTGCCCGCGTGCAGTACGCGAGCGCCGGAGCCCATGGGCGAGCCTTCCATACCGGTGAACTGGCCTCCTTGTACGAGCAGTTCGTCGAGGAGCTGCAGGCCTTTCCCCAGGTTCCCGACGTCTACTGGCCGCCTGGCGGCGAACCGGAGCTGACGGGCGAGCAGCGCGTGCGGCTGGTGACTGGCTTCTCCGGGGTCGGGAAGACGACCTGGGCGGCGCGCGCCGCCGCCCAGTGCCCGCTCCCGGTCACCTACTTCGATGCCGGCCAGATGCCACCCGCAGTGGTGCCCGGCGCGCTGGCCCGGGAGGTTGCTGCCCGGCACCTGAGCGGGCCCGATGCCCTGAGTCTGCCGAGCGGGGCCGGCATCGACGTCCTTCGGGCCGTGCACGGCCGACTGACTCACGACGGCACAGCCATCGCGGTCGTCATCGACAACGTGCACGACCTCCCATCCGACGACCTACTGGCTGCTTGTCCAGGCGCTGCCGACGGCCCAGATCACGCTGCTGGGCCACCCCACCCGGAGCAGACCGCGCTCGCCGCGCATCTGGGTGTCTCCGCCGAGTCCTTGCCCGGCTGGGACACCGACACCGTGGCCGCCGTCTTCGCTGCCGAAGACTGCACCCTGGACTACCCCACCGCACAGCGGGTCTTGGCACTCACAGCTGGTATGCCGCTGTACGTCCTCAACTCCGCGGCGCTCACCCGCACTAACTACGCAGGTGACGGTGGCGCCTTCTGCGCGGCGGTGCAGGAGCAGACCCACCTCGCCCCCACGGCCCAGGAACGCATCCTGGCACAGACCTTCGAGCACCTGTCCGTGCTGGCACGCACGATGGCCGGCCTCATGGCCATCGCTGAAGTCCCCCTGAGCAGACCGGAATTGCAGCAGCTGGCAGCAGCAGCGGGACCGATACGTCCCGCTGCCGCGGCCAGGGCCGTGCGCGAACTCGTAGGCCTCGGCCTCGTGCAGACACTCGCCAACGGTTTCGCCAAACTCCACGATGCGGCCGCATCGTTGGCCCTCCATGGGTCGCATGACCTGCATGAGGAAGCCGCCCGCCGTGTCGAGCAGACCCTGGCTGATCTTCTCGAGGCCACAGAGAACTGCCGCGGCTGGCCCGCTGGATGCGGCTGCTCGCCGATACCGGCCAGATCGACCGCTTGCTGGAGATCACCAGTCAGGAAGGCTTCTACGAGGGCGGCTTCCCGCGCGAACTGCGCACGGTGATCGCGGACGTGGCGCAGGATCCGGGTCGGGACGCCGTCGACCGCCTTGATGCGCACAGTGCGTTGGCCTCCTGGGCATATGGGGAAACCAACTGGGAGGCCTACGCACGCCACGTCCACGCCATGGAAGTCCTCGCCTCGGAGGGCGGCAGCGGGATCGGACCACGTGAGAAGGTCCTGGTGGCCATCCGCCAGTTCCCTCTGCACGGGCACACCGGTGACAACGAAGCCCTCGATGCTACGTTCAGGACAGCCCTGGCTGAGCTTCTCGCCCCCTCCCTCCTGGAGCGATCTCTGCGCTACGGCTACGTTCAGGGGCTCTACCACGCAGGCAGCTACCGAGCCGCAGGCCCCGCAGCCCTGGAACTCGCCGACGCCTACTGCGTTCACCTCGGCCTGGACCTGGCCAACCTCCACGGCCCCACCGAGGCACTGCACAAGCCTGTTTGAACAGCGAGACACCCGACGACTACAAGCGCCTCGCCGACTGCTTCGCCATGCATGTCAAGTGCTGCCGTCAGCTCAAACTCGACTACGGCAGCGCCGCGTTCCCCGCCATGAAGCTCTACATGGCCGCAGGGGCCTGGCGATCCGCCGTCGACCTCGGCCAGGACGTGGTCGAGACCATGCTGCGCTTCGACGAAGCACAGGCCGCCCTGAACTTGATCGACCGGCAGCTCCTGCCCATCACCCAGGCCTACAACCTGCCCGAACTCATCGTCGGGCTCAGGTCCCACCGAGCCGTGGTCCTCGCCCGTACCGGAGACATCGCTGCGGCCAGAACAGAGATCAGCAGCCTCACACGGTACGAGTTCACCCCAGCGCAGGCCGCCGACATTCGCGAGCAGGCCAGCATCATCGAGGAACTCGCTGCTCAACAGGCACAAGGCCGCCCCTGACCGACCCCGCCAGGCAGGTCGATCACCTGTTCCCTCAAACCGGCGCGCTGGTCATCCGACCGGTGACACCGCACACTCTCACACGCCTCTGACCTGCATAAATACGAGTAACTTCACAGGGGTTCCGGCGGTAGTTGCGACTTTCCAGCTCAATCACGGATTCGCTGCCCACAGCACCATCTAGCGCTGGCCATAGCCACGCAGACAGCAACCTGCACAGGTCAGACACCACGTGCACCTCGATTCAAACTATCCAACTTGACCACGTGCGCCCAGCTCACATCCTGAAGCGCCCCAGATCAAAACCAGGAATCCACACCTGGCGCATAAGGCGGCTGAAGGCGACGGCTGGGTGATCGGCTTCGGCTTCGGCCAGCCGGTGATGACGTGCCCGGGATGCGCAGACGGTCGCGGCTCCGTCCGGGAACGCGGCACCTGCCGACGGTGCATGGGCCGCACCGATGCGGCGTCCAGGTGTACGTACTGCCTGCACTCCGAGCCGCCAGGCACCGACGGCTGACGGCCTTCACTGCGCGGCCCGCCGCTAACCCATGGGAAGGCCGAGCTCATCGAGGTCGTCCGCATCACCGATCCGCCAAGCACCTCAGTTCGGAGGCCCTGGCGGGCGACACCGCCGCCATCTGGGAGGGTGACCAAGCCCAGCAGGCCCTGTCTCTGATCGCCGACCTACCAGGCGGTGAGCTGTACCGCTGCTTCCTCCCCGGCTGGGGAATCCGGGCGCACAACTCCACCGGTCGGCTCTTTGAGATCGCCTTCTGCTTCCGCTGTCACGGTGCCCGCACCTGGGGGCCGGACCTTCCTGTCGAACAACAAGGCCAGACCTTCGAGGCGGAGAGCCCTGCTGCCCTTGAACTGCTCCGTCGATTTCGCTCCTGCCTGCCGGACTGAAGTACAGCTCTCCCACGCCACTGGTGGCCGACAGCCCGTCAGGCATCACGCCAAATTCAACGTCGTCTTAACCTCGCCGTTTCAGTTGACGTGAGGCCGGTTGGTGGCCGGGAACGCGAAAGTCCCTTCTGATCTGGGGCGATGAACCTTGTCGAGGGGTTCTGTCGGTCCAGGTGGAAGGCACTTTCTACGTGTGAGAAACCCCCAGAGCCCCGCTCCCAGCTACACCGCGCGATGCCTCGGATGTGCGCACGCCATCGCCAGGTGCGTCAGCGACCGATGGTCACCAGGTCGTGTCAGGTCAGCTGGTGGGTTCTCCACCGGTTGCTCCCCGAGAACCTACCGGACGATCCGATGTCAGTGGTGACTGGCAGCATGGCGATCATGAGCCGAATCATCTCGTTCAACACCGCAGACAAAGCCGATGTCGTGGCATTTCTCGGGGCCGCCGGGAACCTGACATCTGACCAGCAGCGCAACCTCGGCGTCATGCGCGAGCTCGCGCAGGCCCGTCAACGTGACCTCGACCACGAGGGCCTCGACTGGGGCCTGTCCATCCCGGACGCGCTCGACCACCTCATAGCCGGCCACGCCAGCTCAGACGCTGAATACGCGGCTGCCGCCTACTACAGCGCCCTCCAGCTCATCATCGACCGTAACGGCTCTGACCCATCCGACCTGGGCGTCTACTCCAAGCCCGGCACCTTCTTCAGCCTGCTGGACGACGAACTTCGCCGCCTGGGGGTGAGCGCCGACCTCCTGCCCCACGCCCACCTATTCGCCGGGCCGCCCGACGAGATCCCCTTCTACATCCCGTATCCCGTGGACGGCCCGCACATCGGCATGTGGCCGCTGGCCACGGCCAAGCCCGCCGCGGACGCCTACCGCGCGGTCCTGGGCCAGATGGACGACGGGTTCACCTACGACACCCAACACCTCATCGAGAAGCTGGAATTCGAGCACGCCGAGTGGGAGTTCGCCACGAAGAACCTCGACTGGTACACCCAGGACACGATCTTCTTCTCCATCAATGGCTGACGTGCCATCGCCGCCCTGGAATGGCCCTCCCATGAAATCCGCACCGCGCCCGTGCCCTGCGGGCCCGGTCGGTGGTGCTTCTTGCATGGCCGACGACACCGTCGCTGCCCCGGCCACGGGCCGGTCAGGCCAGAACTGTGGCCACGGTCTCGCGGATGGCGCGCTGCTGCAGCGCAAGACACACCGTCTGCTCACGCTGCCAGGTGTGCGCAACGCGGTGGCTCTGGCGACCGTTCGCTGGGCTCCCGACTGTTATGCCACGTAGCTGGCCTGCTCCAATTCGTACACCGCGCTGCGGAAGCGGGAGCTGGCCCCTTCCCCGTCTCCCCCGTCCAGTTCGTTCAGCCCGTTATTCAGCTGTCGCCTGGCATCCTCGATGTAGGTGATGGCGGGGGTGCTCTCGCAGCCGCCGCCGGAGGTGTAGTTCATGGCGGTGTACGCCAGGTCCCGGGCGGCGTCGAGGTGTCCTGCGCTTGCGTGGCTGGCTGCCTGCCCGGCGTAGTCCTCGGCGGTGACGACCGCCCTCCAGCATGCGGACCTCGCGCTCGCCGCGCTCGCCGCCGGGGCAGCAGCGACAACTGCTCCGCCGCTGAGTGCAAGGGTGGCGGCCACGGCCGCTAGTCGGGTGCGTATGCGAGTCACTGACAAGACTCCTTCCGGATGGCAACGAAGGCTGTCAGCCAACTCAGCCATGCCTGGTGCCGGCAAGGAGCGCGGTGCGGAATGGCCTGTTCGCCTAGATGAAAGGGCTTTAGGCCGGTTCTTGCACGAGTGGGCCGTGTATGCATCCGCGCCCATCAAAGCCGTTTTTGGACCGGTCGCGGGCCCACCGACGTTCGACCGGCGGACGGTGTCCAACTTCACTGGCAAACGGTCAAGTCCGGCGTCAGAGGGCACGTGCCGAGGCCGCTCGCCCAACGAAGGGAGAAAAAGTCGCGGCACGGTGTCACATCGGGGCGGATTCGGCCCCCTTCTCTGTAATGAGGCGGCAAGGTGTGCCGCCCGGCGAGGAGGCACAGATGAATCCGCACGGGGTCACGACGAGCCAGCGGGACCTGCGGTGACCGGCATTCTGCCGCGTACGTCGGAGGTGGGGCACTGGCTGTGGGTGCTCGTGGAGGCCGGTCTGAGTCTCTGGTGGATCGCCCTTGCTGCTGCGGTTGCGTGGATTACGGCCGCGGTGTGGTGGCGCCGTCGGGCGGTGCGCGAACTTGCCGACCGTACGCGGGTGGAAGTGGTGCCGGCGGCCACATTCGCCCCGGAGCTGCTAGTGATCTGAGTCAGAGATTCGTCGGCAGTATGCGGCGACTTTGTCGAGGATCTCGTCGGCGGTTTTCGTCCAGGCGAAGGGCCGCGGGTGTTCGTTCCAGTCGGTGAGCCAGCTGCGGATGTCGCGTTCGAGGGCCTGGACGGAGCGGTGGACACCACGCTTGAGTTTCTTCTGTGTGAGCTCGGCGAACCATCGCTCCACCAGGTTCAGCCAGGACGAACCGGTGGGTGTGAAGTGCAGGTGGAAGCGGGGATGGGCCAGCAGCCACTTCTTGACGGCGGGCGTCTTGTGGGTGACGTAGTTGTCCAGGATGAGGTGTACTTCGAGGTCGGCGGGCACCTCTGTGTCGAGCTTGTTGAGGAACTTCTTGAACTCGACGAAACGGTGCCGCCGGTGCAGGGAGCCGATCACCTTTCCCGTGGCGACCTCCAGGGCCGCGGACAGGGTGGTGGTGCCGGCGCGGACGTAGTCGTGACTGCGGCGTTCGGGAACACCGGGCACCATCGGCAGCACGGGCTGAGACCGGTCCAGGGCCTGGATCTGCGACTTCTCGTCCACACACAGGACCAGGGCCTTCTCCGGCGGATCAAGATAGAGGCCCACCACGTCACGGACCTTGTCGGTGAACAGAGGGTCGGTGGAGAGCTTGAACGTCTGCGACCGGTGCGGGGCCAGGGCGAAAGCCCGCCAGATCCGCGAGATGGCGGACTGGGACATGCCCGTGGCCGCCGCCATGGACCTGGTCGACCAGTGGGTGGCGTTCTTGGGCTTCTCCTCGAGTGTCTTGACGATGACACGTTCGACGTCTGCGTCTGTGATCTTCCGCGGGACGCCGGGCCGCGGCTCGTCGGACAGGCCGTCCAGACCGCGTTCGAGGAAGCGCCGCCGCCAGGTGCGGACCATGTCCGCAGTGACACCGAGCCGACGTGCCACCTCCATGATCGAGTGCCCCTCGGCGCACTCCAGAGCGATCCTTGAGCGCTGAGCCAGAGACTGGGCCGTCGAGCGACGACGCACCCAGCCTTCCAGCACGGTCCGTTGGGCATCAGTGACCGACAACGGCGGAATCTTCGGACCCGGACGACTCATACCCAACCAACGACGAATCTCCGACTCAGGTCACTAGAACCATCTACAACACACCCAGCCACACTCAGCACACAACACATAACCCCAGCTCACACACCCCAACCACCCCGCCCAAAGCACCAATTCAGCCCCTCAGCGAACCCACAACACACCAGGACAACCGCCACCCAGCACACCAACACCCCCTCCCAGCGTCACTCGTTCTCATCATCTACGGGGTGACACGTGGCGGACAGAGCGGAGGGGACGATCTGGGCACTATCGGCTCCCTTGTCCTGGCGGTGGGCTATTGGCTGCCTTTTCCGGCACGAGGCCCGCGTGGCGGATCCGCTGTTGCCTCTGAGCCTGTTCGCCCCACCGCACGTGCGAGCCGGCACACTCCCCGCGTTCCTCTTCTACTTCATCGTCAACGGGCTGTTGTTCTTCACTCCGCTCTACCTGCAGGGCAAGCTCGGCTACTCACCCTTCCAGTCCGGCCTGGGTGTCCTGCCGATGGGAGTGGTGGTCTTCCTCTCCTACGTCATCGCCCCTAAGGTCCTTGCCCGGCACGGGCAGCGGCCTCTGCTGGTGGGAGGACTGCTGCTCATCGCGCTCGGCGGCGCTCTGTGGGTGGGAACACCGTTGGACGGGCATTACTGGGCGTGGCTCTTCCCCGGCATCGTGATCATGAGTGTCGGACAGGGCTTCGCCTTCACCTCCTTCAACGCGGCCGCCCTGACCGGCGTCTCACAACGGCGCCACGGCGTGGCCGGCGCACTGAATGTCACAGCTCAGCAGGCCGGGGCTGCCATCGGCACCGCCACCATGGTCACCATCGCTGCTACCGCCGCCCCCGACACATCCGCTCAGGGCAAGCTGACCGGCATCACATGGCGTACTTGGTGGCGGCCGTCTTCACCCTGGTGAGGACCGCCGCCATTACCGGCCTGCGGTCACTGGGGCATGCCCAGCCTGTGCAGCAGCAGAAGTCGGTCTCGATGGCGGTGTCGGCGACGGTGGCGAGAAAGCCGAAATCCTCGCGGTCAGACCGTGGTAGCGGTTGGCGGGCATCTCTGAAGACCATCCTCGCAGTGACGCCGACCGCGGTGAATTTCGAACAGCCAGCACCGGCACGGTCTGTCCTGAGT
This sequence comes from Streptomyces sp. NPDC048637, assembly GCF_040650675.1. NCBI lineage: Bacteria > Bacillati > Actinomycetota > Actinomycetes > Kitasatosporales > Streptomycetaceae > Streptomyces > Streptomyces sp. NPDC048637. Next base: position 5,947 of record NZ_JBEZHQ010000053.1, on the reverse strand, counting down.
CTCCCCGGCGAGGCCGTAATTGTCGCACTCAAGGTCATAGTTGCCGCACTCGAGGTCGCTGTAGCCGGGGCCGATGATGGGCACGAGGCCTCTATTCGATGTCGGTGATCAGCGGTAGGGACTCCAGCCACCGAAGCGAGCCATCAGCATCCGTGCCCCTTCCTCATCCAGCCCGAGAGTCCCGGCGACCTGCTCGGCTGACGCGTCGCGTCCGGCATCGTGGGCCGGCCAGTACCCGACCTGCCCAGCAGCCACCTCCAGCCGACCGGCCACCCGCACAGCCACCAGCCCTTCGGCGAGCAGGTGTGGCGCCACATTCGAAGCGAAGCCGCACAACGAGCGGACCGTAAGCAGCTGTCCGTGGCCGACTCGGCCGTGGTGATGCGGCGCGACACCCATCTCCTCTACCGCAACAAACAGACCGCCCCCGGGCGGTGGGCGCGGCGCACTGCCGCCGAGTTGGCCTTGCTCACCGAGCAGTTGCGTTTGTGCACCGGCGAGGAAGCCGGCTGGTTCTGGGCCATCCAGCGCCAGCTGCATGCAGAGATGCCGCAGTACCGCAACGACCTCGTCGCGATCGCTGGGCTGGCGTGTCCGCTGAAGCCCGCCCGACAGCCGCGCCGGCTCCACACACCCGCCCCCGCCGCCGCACTGCCCGTGCCACCGAGACCTGCCGCGCGGCCCGGTACCCATACCGTGGTACCGGACCGCGCGGCTCGGCGGCCGGGAGCCCGGCTTCAGCTCGTTGTGGCTTCAGGGTTCAGCACCGCAGGCGGCGTGATTCCGTGGCACCGGCCGAACCCGGGTGGGCCGACATTGCTGCGGGGAGCTAGCAGGCGCGCCACGAGGTGATCCTGTCGTTGGCTGTCGGTCCGATGTTGGGGCGCGACTCGCCCGGTCCCACCCTCGACAGGAGGGATCCCCCGTAGTTTGAGTTGTCGTAGAAGCAGATCTGGGAACCGGTGCGATTCCGGAGGGAGGTCGTCTGATCGTTGATGTGGTCTCCGACATTGGAACGCTTAGTTCCGGGTACGAAGAGGAAGCGGCCTTCGTAATTGCTGTCGCCCCAGACGCATACGTACTTCTTGGGGCAGTCGTTGGGAACGGCGCTGGCCGGCGTCGCTCCTAAGCCAACTGTCGTTGCTGTCACACACGCTGCCGCGATGACACCGGCCACCAGAGTTCGCTTCATGTCTTTCCGCCTTACCTTGTCGATCTGCGTGCCGCAGTTTGCGGTCATCAGGAATGCGTGAGCAGGCCGGGTGGGCAGTCGGTCGGATGTGGAATAGCTGTGGTGTCCGCCGAAGGTGCCGGATTCCGGTCCCGCTCCCCGGCGCCTCATTCCTGCCTGCTTCATCCGCACCTGGTGCGCGGACTCCCCTCTCTGTCAGAGCGTCCCGTCCGAGCGTTGTCCGGGGCGGCTGTCCCGGACGCGTATTCATCCTCGGCGCTGCCGCACTGCGGTGCATCGGCGAACATCGCCTATATCGATCGGGCGGGAGGCCGGAGGTGTAGGCGAACATCGCCTACACCTCCGGGCGGCACGGCGGCCCGGGGTCAGGGAAGCTGCATGTCCCTGAGCTGGCGGCGGGAGGTGATGCCCAGCTTGCGGAAGATGTTGCGCAGGTGCGCGTCGATGGTGCGCGGGCTCAAGAACAGCTGCGCGCCGACCTCCTTGGAGGTGGCCCCGGTGGCTACCCGCCGCGCGATGTGCAGCTCGTGGGCGGTAAGCGCATCGGTCGGCCGGGCAGTGGGCTTGTGTGGCCGCTCGCCGGTGGCGCGCAGCTCACGGGCGGCGCGGGCGGCGAATGCGTCTGCGCCCATGCCGGACAGCAGTTCGTGGGCGGTGCGGAGTTGCTCGCGGGCGGCCTGACGCCGGCCTTCGCGGCGCAGCCATTCGCCGTAGACCAGGTGGGCGCGGGCGAGATGGGTCACCATCCGGCAGCTCCCGAACCGCTCGATCGCCTCGCGATACAGCGCCTCGGCGACCGGCCCGGTGCTGGTCAGCGCTCGCGAGCGCGCCTCAAGACCGAGCGCCCACTGGGTGCCGCTGACGCGAGTTCGCGAACTGAGCAGCTCCAGCGCAGCCGCCGCCGGGGCTGGTTCACCAGCGCGGACGGCCGCCTCGATGAGCTCGGGCAGGGCCAGGTTGCTGTGCTCCAGCTCGTCGGAGTCGCTCGGGCCTGCAGCGGCGTCGAACGCGGCACGGTAGGCGCCCGTGCCGTTGTGCAGCACGGCCAGCGTGTACTGGGCCACGGTGACCACCGCGCCCTCGCCCCGCCGGGTCGCATCCTGGACCATGGCCGCGTGCAGCTCGGAGGTTTCGGCCTTGCGGCCGCGCCAGGCGGCGAGCATGATCCCGGTGACGGTGACGGCCGCAGGCTGGATCGCGGTGGCCTCGGCGACGAGCTCGGCGGCGTGGGCGAGCTCGCCGGTGTGCACGAGCACGACGGCGAAATAGTCAAGCGCGGCGGGCAGCTCGGACAGTGCGCCCGCTTCGCGGGCGAGCCGGACGCGGCGGCCGGCCAGCTCATACACCGTCTCGTCGTCGAACAGCGCCACCGCGACGCGGCTGGCCAGCCACAGCCAGCGGCGGCTGTCGTCCGCTGCCGCGGTGCCGGGATGGCGATCGTGGTGGCCGAGCGCCCCCAATGCCCGCCGCAGGCTGGGCACGCTCGCCTCGTACCCCTGCGTGGCCCTGGTCACCAGCCCGTCAAGCAGTAGGTCCACCACCCCTGGCGGGTGCGGCGGTGCGGGCGCGGCCTGGGCCGCTTCGGCCACCTCCCGCACCCTGCAACCGCGGCCGAAGGAACCAGCGACGACGGCCGCTTCGAGCGCCTGCAGGTAGGTCTGGCGGGCCGTCGCGACATCCAGCGGGACAAGCGCCCTGGCCGCGTCCAGCAGCATCCCAGGCACGTCACTGCTCCGGGTGGTATCGAACGCGATCTGGGCGCGCAGCAGCTCCACCCGGACGCGTCCCAGCGGATCCAGCGGTACGGCCGCCGCAACCGTCAGCAGCTCCAAGGCGGCTTCGGGCGCGCCGGCCTGGTGCGTGGCGTGTGCGGCGGCCAGCGCCCGGCGTGCACGGTCGGCGGGTTCGGGGGTCAGCACCACCGCTTGTTCCAAGAACGCGGCCGCGGCGGCCGGCCCGCCGCGGGTCCATGCCCGGCCGGCCAAGCGCTCCAGCTCCACCGCGATCGTCTCGTCGGCCCCGAGCGTGGCCTGCGCGCGGTGCCAGGCGCGGTGGTCGGGGTCGGTCTGCGGGTCGGTCGCCGCAGCCAGCGCGCGGTGCACGCGCCGGCGGTCAGACGGTGCGGCGGCACGGTAGACCGCCGAGCGCACCAGTGGATGCAAGAACCGCACCCGGGCGCCGATCTCCAGCAACTCCGCCGCCTTCGCCGGTGCAGCTGCCTCGGCGCCGATACCCAGGTACTCGGCCGCACCCCGCAGCAGCGCCGTATCGCCGAGCGGCTCAGCCGCCCCGACCAGCAGCAGCAACTGTGTCTCGGCCGGCAGGCTGCGTGACCGGCGCTGGAAGCTCTCCTCGATCCTGCGCGGCACGCTCAGTGCGTCCGGCAGCCCAAATCCACCCGCCAGCTTCACCGGTCCTGCGCTTCGGGGCAGCTCCAGCAGCGCTAGCGGGTTGCCCCGCGCTTCGGCGATGATCCGGTCACGTATCCGCTCATCGAGCGGTGTCCTGACCCCTGTGGCGAGCAACGCCTGCGCATCTGCTTCACCGAGCCCGTCCAAGCCCAGCTCCAGCAGCCCAGCGAACGGGTGAGCGTCGCTCGGGTCGGGTGTGTGGTCGCGCAGCGCGAGCACCAGCGCCACCCGCTCGGCGTCCACCCGCCGCGCTACGAACGCAAGGGTCTGTGCGGATGCCGCATCCAGCCACTGCGCATCGTCCACCAAGCACAGCAGCGGCCGTTCCTCGGAGACCTCGGCCAGCAGACTCAAGGTGGCCAGCCCGACCAGGAACCGGTCCGGCGGGTCCCCGGCACGCAGCCCGAACGCCACCCCCAGGGCGGCCTGCTGCGGTTCGGGCAGCGCACCCAGCCGGTCCAACAACGGTGCACATAACTGGTGCAAGCCCGCGAACGCGAACTCCATCTCGGACTCCACACCCACCGCACGCTCCACCCGGAACCCCGACGCGGCGCCACGGGCATACTCCAGTAACGCGGTCTTACCCATACCGGCCTCACCGCGCACCACCAGCACGCCGCTGCGCCTCGACCGCGCGTCTGCGAGCAGCCGTTCGATCGCCTTACGCTCGGCGTGTCGGCCTAGAAGCATCGTTGGTTCTCCTGTGGGCGCCGGCTGACACTCGGCCGGGCTGATTCCCCGTCTGCGTCCCTCTCACGCTCAGCCCCAACCAAAGCCTGGCGAAACCGTTCCCTTAGGCAATCGCGTCGCCTATACGAAGGCACCTGCCGGACCTGGCCCTTCAACGCCGGACATGGTGACGGAGACCTGCCCCGGCCGCGTCGACGGTCCGGACACCCACGTGCCAGGCGCGATCCAGCAGTGTGACACCGCTCAAGTCTACGTTCGCGTGGCATCCGTCGGCGAGCGAACCGCATATGAGGTGATTCGGCGACCGGACACACCATCAACCCCTTCAAGGCAGTTGCCAGGGCGCGGCGGTGGGCATCTGGTGGAAGAACGCGCGGGCCGCAGCGAGGAAGGCTGCGGAGATCGAGCAGCGGCGTGCTGGGGGGCTGCCGGCGGAGTCGTCGGGGGGCGCTGACCGAGGCGCGGCGTGAGCAGCTGGAGGAGGTCGACACGTCCTGGTGCACGGTGTGGCCGGTGACGTGGCAGCGGTGCTTCCACCTGGTCCGGCCGCACCTGGACGAGACCGGGGCGCTGTCCACCGCGGCGGGCGAAGTCGTGTGCCAGGGGCGAGGATCTGGGGCGGTGGGTGACGTCGGTCCGGGCTCGGCTGGGACAAGCTCACCACCGTGCAGCAGTGGACGTGCGAGCAGGTACTCGGCATTGAGCCCGCGTCCGAGGACGAGAAGCCGAAGCCGAAGCCAGGCGTTCGAAGTCAAGCACGCCAAAACCCTTCCAGTAGCGAGGGCAGGGTGCTGGCAGCTATCGGACATGCAGGGGGACTCCCCCGCGGCCACGGTTGCCCGTGGGCTCGGCTGGTGCCGCGGCGATGCTCGGGTGGTGGCACCGGCTCACGCAGTACGCCCGCCTGGCGGGCCTGATGGATGATATTCGAGCTTCGCGCTCAGCCCGGAGTGGCACGGCATCGTTGCACCGCATCGAGAGTGTCGACGCCGCTGAGACGAGAGCTGCCGTGCGAACCCCGAGCACCTCATAGCCCAGCTCGACCCGTACCTGCACCTGATGGGCGCAGGCTCCAGCCACAAGCACGCCGGCTGGCAGGCAAGCGACTTCGCGGCCATGTACCAGGAGGTCTACCGCATCATCCGCGACACGGGGCGCCGGCACGAGGAAGCCCCCCCTCAAGCGCGACTGCCTCCAGTGGTTCGACGGAATGCCCTCCCTCATCTACGACAACCGCAAGAGCAGGCGCCACGGCCGACGCCTTCCGACCACCCCGGAGACCGCACGGCACATCCAGGAATGGCCTGCCGGGCACCGTAACGGAGCATGGCCTCAGGACAGTTGGGCATCCGCGACTCGTCCAGCGTGTCGCGGATGCCCTGCGCGGGCGTCAGCCGTTTGTCGGGTCGGTGGAGAAACGCCCGGCGCCGGTCCGGGAGTCGGGCATCCCGAGGTGAACGGTGGTGTACCAGGCGGACGTGTCGCGTTCGCCGTTGACGGCCCGGGAGCCTCCCGCGCGTCCGGGGCGCCCCGACAGGCCGGACTTCTAAGGGTGGCCCTAGATGAATGAGTCCGATGTTTGTGCTGGCCGCGACCATGGCGAAGGGCGCCCGTTGACTCGTGTGTGACTACCAGCCTGGACGCCCTTCTG
>NZ_JBEZHQ010000052.1:0-47127 GCF_040650675.1 Streptomyces sp. NPDC048637 | reverse complement strand
GGGCCGCACCCCCCTCGGCCGAGGGGGGTGCGGCCCGTCCTGTGCCGCCGGCGGTCAGCCGGCGGCCCTGCTCACTTACGGATGAGCGAGCGCAGCACGTACTGCATGATGCCGCCGTTGCGGTAGTAGTCCGCCTCGCCGGGGGTGTCGATGCGGACGACCGCGTCGAACTCGACACCGCTGTCCGCGGTCACCTTGACGGTGCGCGGCGTGGTGCCCTCGTTCAGCTCGGTGACGCCGGTGACCGAGAAGGTCTCCTCACCGGTCAGGCCGAGGGACTCGGCGGTCTGGCCCTCCGGGAACTGCAGCGGCAGGACGCCCATGCCGATGAGGTTCGAGCGGTGGATGCGCTCGTAGGACTCGGCGACGACGGCCTTGACGCCGAGCAGCGCGGTGCCCTTGGCCGCCCAGTCACGGGACGAGCCGGAGCCGTACTCCTTGCCGGCCAGGATGACCAGCGGGGTGCCGGCGGCCTGGTAGTTCTGCGAGGCGTCGTAGATGAACGAGACCGGCGCGCCGTCCTGCGTGAAGTCGCGGGTGTAGCCGCCCTCGGTGCCCGGCGCGATCTGGTTGCGCAGGCGGATGTTGGCGAAGGTGCCGCGGATCATGACCTCGTGGTTACCACGGCGCGAGCCGTAGGAGTTGAAGTCACGACGCTCGACGCCGTGCTCGGTGAGGTACTGGCCGGCCGGGGTGTCGGCCTTGATCGCACCGGCCGGGGAGATGTGGTCGGTGGTGACCGAGTCGCCCAGCTTGGCCAGCACCCGGGCGCCGGAGATGTCGGAGACCGGGGTGGTCTCCATCGTCATGCCCTCGAAGTACGGGGGCTTGCGCACGTAGGTGGACTGCGGGTCCCACTCGAAGGTGTTGCCGGTCGGGATCGACAGCGCCTGCCACTGGGCGTCGCCCGCGAAGACGTCCTGGTAGGACTTGTTGAACATGTCCTCGCCGATGGCGTTGGCCACGACGTCGTTGACCTCGGCCTCGGTCGGCCAGATGTCCTTCAGGAAGACCGGGTTGCCCTCGGTGTCCGTGCCGAGCGCGTCCTTGGTGACGTTCACCTTCATGGAACCCGCGAGGGCGTACGCGACGACCAGCGGCGGGGACGCCAGGTAGTTCATCTTGACGTCGGGGTTGATCCGGCCCTCGAAGTTGCGGTTGCCGGAGAGCACCGAGGTGACGGCCAGGTCGTGCTCGTTGACGGCCTTGGAGACCTCCTCCGGCAGCGGGCCGGAGTTGCCGATGCAGGTGGTGCAGCCGTAGCCGACCAGGTTGAAGCCGACCTTGTCGAGGTACGGGGTCAGACCGGCCTTGTCGAAGTAGTCGGTGACGACCTTCGAGCCCGGGGCGAGCGTGGTCTTGACCCACGGCTTGCGGGTCAGGCCCTTCTCCACGGCCTTCTTCGCGACGAGCGCGGCGGCGACCATGACGTACGGGTTCGAGGTGTTGGTGCAGGAGGTGATGGCCGCGACCGTCACCGCACCGTGGTCGATCTCGTAGGTCGAGCCGTCGGGGGCGGTGACCGTGGTGAGACGGGTCGGCACACCGTTGCTGGAGGCCGGGGCGTCGGAGGCCGGGAAGGACTCCTTGCCCGCCTCGTCGTCGTCCTCGACGTAGTTGCGCACGTCCTGCGCGAACTTCTCGGCGGCGTTGGCGAGGACGATGCGGTCCTGCGGACGCTTCGGGCCGGCGATCGACGGGACGACCGTCGCCAGGTCCAGCTCCAGCTTCTCGGAGAAGTCGGGCTCGGCGGCCGGGTCGAGCCAGAGGCCCTGCTCCTTGGCGTACGCCTCGACGAGCGCGACCTGCTGCTCGTCGCGGCCGGTCAGGCGCAGGTACTTCAGGGTCTCGTCGTCGATCGGGAAGATCGCGGCGGTGGAGCCGAACTCCGGCGACATGTTGCCGATGGTGGCGCGGTTGGCCAGCGAGGTGGCGGCGACGCCCTCGCCGTAGAACTCGACGAACTTGCCGACGACACCGTGCTTGCGCAGCATCTCGGTGATGGTCAGCACGAGGTCGGTGGCGGTGGTGCCCGGCTTGAGCTCACCGGTCAGCTTGAAGCCGACGACGCGCGGGATGAGCATGGAGACCGGCTGGCCGAGCATCGCGGCCTCGGCCTCGATGCCGCCGACGCCCCAGCCCAGCACACCGAGGCCGTTGACCATGGTGGTGTGCGAGTCGGTGCCGACGAGGGTGTCGGGGTAGGCCTGGCCGCCTCGGACCATGACCGTACGCGCGAGGTGCTCGATGTTCACCTGGTGGACGATGCCGGTGCCGGGCGGGACGACCTTGAACTCGTCGAAGGCGGTCTGGCCCCAGCGCAGGAACTGGTAGCGCTCCTTGTTGCGGCCGTACTCCAGCTCGACGTTCTGGCCGAAGGCGTCCTTCGTGCCGAACTTGTCGGCGATGACGGAGTGGTCGATGACCAGCTCGGCCGGCGCCAGCGGGTTGATCTTCGCGGGGTCGCCGCCGAGCTCCTTGACGGCCTCACGCATGGTGGCGAGGTCGACCACACAGGGCACGCCGGTGAAGTCCTGCATGATCACGCGGGCCGGCGTGAACTGGATCTCCTGGCTGGGCTGGGCCTGCGAGTCCCAGCCGCCGAGCGCCCGGATGTGGTCGGCGGTGATGTTCGCGCCGTCCTCGGTGCGGAGCAGGTTCTCCAGCAGCACCTTCAGGCTGTACGGAAGACGGGCGGACCCCTCGACCTTGTCCAGCCTGAAGATCTCGTACGACTCGTCGCCCACCTGCAGCGTGCTGCGGGCGTCGAAGCTGTTCGCCGACACGACAGTCTCCTTCATGCATGAATTCGCGCGTACCCCCGCAATCCTGCCGTCACAGGTTCTTGCCCATCCGCTAAGGTGTGCCTAAGTTAGGTACGCCTTACTGGAGCGGCAGCGGTACGTCTCTCGCCAGATATCTCGATGTCGAGATAACTCTAGTACATCGTTGCGGCCGGGTCATGCCCTGACCGGTGTCGTCCCGTCTCGCCGAATCGAGTCGCTTTCCCGGCGAACCGAGTCGTTTCGGGGTGCTGCCCCAGCGAACCTGGTCGCGCAGCCCAGTCACGCCACCTCCAGGGTTCCGGCACTCCCCCTCAGGCGATCCGGTCCGAGGCGCCTGCGATCTCAGCCGAGCCGGCCGGCATCTCGACTGATCCGGCTCCGCCTCGTCCGACCTCCTGTCGTTGCGAGAAGCAGCACTGCCACCTGTAAGGAGTAGGAGTGGGCGCACCGCCCGACCGCTCGGCGCCCACCGGCCGAGAGAACGCCGGGCCCAGCAGGAAGAGAATCACTCGCGTACTAGTACCTCGCGCACCAGTGTCTCGTGTACGAGTGATCATTCCTTCTCGTGGAGGTACCCGTGAACATCGACGAGTGCGTCGTCTTCGCCCTCGGCAAGGCGTATCAACAGGTGCACGGCGAGCTCAAGCGCCGCCTCGCCCCGGCGGGCCTGACCGTGCCGCAGTACTCCGTACTGGCCGGGCTGTGGGAGCAGGACCACCGCACCTCTGCCCAGCTGCGCGAGCGACTGGTGATGGACAGCGCGACCATCGTCGGTGTCCTGGACCGCCTGGAGCGCGCCGAGTTGGTCAGCCGGGCCCCGGTCGCCACGGACCGCCGTCTGGTGCGGGTGGCCCTCACCGCGAAGGGTGCCGCGCTGCGCGAGGAGGTGGAGCGCATCGTCGACGGACTCAACACGGAGATCCTGCAGCCGTTCCGCGCGGACGAGGTGACACCGCTGCGCGCTGCGCTGCGCACGATAGCGAAGGGAGGCCGGTGAACAAGCAGGCCCCGCAAGCCAGGGGACGTGTCCACCCGGCCTGGGGCATGCTCGCCCTGGTCCTGCTCGGCCTGTTGACGGCACAGGGCACCCGCATCGCCTTCGGCGCCTTTGTTCCCGCCTGGCGGGACGGGCTGCACGCGGGCCTCGGCACCATCAGCCTGATCGGCATGGTGAGTTACCTGTTCTATGGGCTCACCCAACCGCTCGTTGGCACCCTGACCGGACGCTTCGGGCCGCGCGCGGTACTGTCCGCCGGCGTCTTCATCGCCGGCGCCGGCCTGCTTCTGGCCTCGGCCTCCACCTCCGTCCCCGCCCTGCTCGTCCTGTACGGCGTCGTCACCACGCTCGGCTTCAGCGCGGCCTCTGGTGTGACGGCCGGGCTCGTGGTCCGGCAGTGGTTCATCGCCCGGCGCGGCCTCGCCGTCGGCCTGGTCGAATCGGGCTTCGGGGCAGGGCAGTTCGTCTTCACGCCCCTCTCGCTCTTCCTGATCGACGTCTACGGCTGGCGCACCACCCTCGTCGTCGAGGGCGTGCTGCTGGTGGCGTTCGTGGGCCCGGTCACCGCCCTCCTGCTGCGGTCGACTCCCAGTGACGCGGGACATGAGCCGTATGGCGGACCGGACACGGAAGACGTGCAGCAGCAACAGAAGTCGAGCAAGGGGCAGATGGGGGCGGTGCTGCGGTCCCGGCTACTGTGAGGTCTGCTCGCACCCTTCTTCGTGTGCGGTGTGACGACGACCGGCCTGATGGACACGCACCTGATCTCCATCGCCCACGACCACGGTTCCTCAACTGCCTTGACCAGTACGGCAGTCAGCCTGCTCGCCGCCGCCAACGTTGCAGGTAGGCACGCGGCGCCGCCGGGCGGTCCTGCCGACGCTGTTGCCTTGCCGAGTTCGGCGCCGTCGCACATGGTCAGATGGGCGCCTCCACCGTTCGGGACCGAGAGGTGGGCGGCGTCCGCCGAGCAGGGTCATCCCCGGCACCCGATCCCAAGGGGCCCGATCTGCAGCGGGATGTGCTGCGCCGACGACGCTTGTTCGTTGTCATCGAAGGTGGGCGATCAATAGGCCCGCGTCGCCGGAGTGTGAGCGGCACAGGGTGCTGATGTGTCAGGGGTGGCGGGGGCCCGTGCGGTGGCGGGATCCGTGCGGTGGCGGGGATCCGTGCGGTGGTGGGAGCCCGTACGGTGGTGGGGACCCGTGCGGTGGCGGGAACCCGCGGCTGCGGCGACGCAGCCGGACCTTGGAATGCTTGACCTGGGACAGGAGCGGTGATGGTGGCCATGCGGGCGGTTCCGCTGGTGGGCGGGCCGGTGGAGTTACGGGGTGCGCTGGACCTGGAGGTCACGGAGGCGGGGGTGATGCCGCGCCGGTTGCCCGAGTGGACCAAGGAGCAGTACCAGGACCCGTCGGTCTACGGGGTGACCCTGATGCCTTCGGGCGTGCGGCTGGTGTTCCGTACCGATGCGTGTGCGCTCGAGTTCGAGGTGCTGACCTCTACCGGGCAACTCGACACCGACCCCCGGCCCCGCCCGACCGGGATGCTGGAACTGCTGGTGGACGGTGCCCCGGCCGGGCGCCGGCAAGCGCCCGTGGGCAATGTGCTGCGGATGGCGACCCCCGGGGCCGTGCAGCGGCTGATCCCGGGCGAGCCGGGGACCGTACGGTTCACCGGGCTGCCGGCCGGTATGAAGCACATCGAGCTGTGGCTGCCGCAGCAGACCCCCACGGAACTGGTGGCACTGCGCGCTGACGGCGAGGTGCTGGCGCCGCTGCCGGACGGGCGGCGCCGCTGGGTGCACCACGGCAGTTCCGTCAGCCACTGCATCGAAGCGGACGGCCCGACCGGCACCTGGCCGGTGGTGGCGGCTGCGCTCGGGGGCGTGGAGGTGATCAACCTCAGTCAGGCGGGCAACGAGCTGCTGGACCCCTATGTGGCCCGGACGATCCGCGACATGCCCGCCGACCTGATCAGCCTCAAGACAGGCATCAACATCGTGGGCCTGGCCGCCTTCCGGCTGCGGACGTTCGGCCCTGCGGTGCACGGATTCCTGGACACGATCCGGGACGGGCACCCGGACACCCCACTGCTGCTGATCTCGCCAGTGAGCTGTCCGGCCCTGGAGGAGACCCCCGGCCCGAGCGCGACGGGCCCGGACGGGCAGGTCACCGCCCTGGGCGACCCGGCCGATGTGGCCGCTGGGGCGCTGTCACTGACGGTGGTCCGTACCGAGCTGGCCCGGATCGTGGCGGCCCGGCAGGCACACGATCCCCACCTGCACTATCTCGACGGACGCGAGCTGCTCGGCCCGGACGAGGCGGACGACCTGGCCGACGGCCTGCACCCTGTCGCCGCCGCATACCGCCGGATGGGCAAACGCTTCGCCGCCCATGCCTTCGCGACCGAGGGTCCGTTCCGCTGACCGACGGGGGCTCGCTCCGCACCTGGAGGCGGGCGGTGGGGCGTCACCGTGGAGGACGCGTCCGGACGTGTGGAGTTCGCGTCGGGTGACCGGGGTGACCGCGCGCCGCTTGAGTTCCCGATGGGCCCAGGTGAGGTGCATGCGTGCGGGGTCGGCCGTCGCCTCGGCCGCCAGGTAGCTGCAGTGCAGCTTCGAGGCCAGGGGGTCGGTCCGGTCCAGGGTCTCGTGGAGCGCGCCCAGTTGCCTTTCCTCCTCCGGCGTACACGGGCGGTCGACGACCGCGATCAGGTCGAGATCGCTGCGGCCTTGCTGGTAGTCGCCACTGGCGAGGGAGCCGTGCGCCCGGAGCGCCCGGAGCGGGAGCCGGGGCGGAGGGCGGCCAGAAAGCGGTCCAGGAGGCGGGCCGGCCGTTGCCTGGTCGGTGGCCCGCCTCGGACGGGACGGGACCGGGGAGTCGGGCGGGATCGGAGAGCCGGGCAGGACCGGGGAGCCGGGCAGGACCGGGGAGCCGGGCGGGACCGGGGAGCCGGGCAGGATCGGAGAGCCGGGCAGGACCGGGGAGCCGGGCGGGACCGGGGAGCCGGGCAGGATCGGAGAGCCGGGCAGGACCGGGGTGGAGGTCAAGAGCCGACAGTCCGGCCCCGGTCCGGAGGCGGCGGCAGCGGGCGTCCCCGCGCACCGCACCTCCCCGGCCGATGTGCGGAATTCCGCACGCGGACGGACCTCCGGTTCCTACGCTGACGCCGTGACGGCCACTCCGGAACCCGCGCCCCCCTGTCCGTCCCCGCCCGCCGCCACCGCCCCACCGCCTGCCGACCCGCCCCTCTGGCGCGACCGGCGGTTCGTCCTGCTGGCCTCCGCCCGCACCCTCTCGGTCCTCGGGAACGGCTTCGCCCGGGTGGCGCTGTCCTTCGCGGTGCTGGCACTGCCGGGTGCGGGCCCCGGGCAGCTGTCGCTGGTGCTGGCCTGTCAGGCGGTGCCACAGCTGGTGTTCATCCTCGCGGGCGGGGTGATTGCGGACCGGATGTCGCGCTCCCGGCTGATGATCGCCTCCGATCTGGTCGGCGCCGCCGCCTACGCCGGTCTCGCCGCCATGGTGCTGACCGGCCATGCCCCCTTGATGGCGCTCTGCGCACTGGCGGCGCTGGCGGGAACGGCGACCGCGCTGTTCTCCCCGGCGATGGACGGTGTCATTCCGCTGCTCGTCCCCGCCAAGCGGCTGCAGCAGGCGAACGGGCTGCTGCGGGTCGGTATGAACAGCTCGATGCTGCTGGGACTCGCGCTGTCCGGTGTAACCGTCGCCGTCGTCGGCGCGGGCTGGGCCCTGGCGCTCAACGCCGCGTCGTTCGTGGTGAGCGCGCTGCTGATCCGAGGCCTCCGGCTGCCCGCGCGGGCCCGTACGGGGTCGTCGGGGTGGGCCGATCTGCGGGACGGCTGGCGGGAGTTCGCCGGACGGCAGTGGCTGTGGGTGGTCGTCGCGCAGTACTCGGTCGTCGTCGCCGCGCTCAACGCCAATGCCGGAGTGCTGGGGCCGCTGATGGCCGAGAACGAGCTGGGCGGGGCACGGTCCTGGTCGCTGATCGTCGCCGCGCAGGCACTGGGCACCATCACGGGCGCCGGGCTGGCCGCCCGTATCCGGGTGCGCCGACCGGTGCTGATCGCCGTGCTGTCCACCTTCCCGCTGGCCCTCCCGATCGCGCTGCTCGCCGTGCGGGCGCCGGTACCGTGGATCGCGCTCGCCATGTTCGGCTCGGGCATCGCCGCCGACATCTTCGGTGTGCTGTGGGCGACCACCATCCAGCGGGAGGTCCCGGAGGCGGCGCTGTCCCGCGTCAGCTCGTACGACTGGTTCGGCTCGCTGGCCTTCGCGCCGCTCGGCCTGCTGATCGCCGGCCCGGTCGCGGCACGGATCGGCGTCGGCCAGGCCCTCGCCGGCTGCGCCGCGCTGATCGTCCTCGCCTCGGCTGCCGCCCTGCTCTCCCCTCAGGTACGCGGCGTCCGCGCGCCGGCGCCGGCGCCGGCGCCGGAGGCCGAGGCGGAGGCGGCGCCTCCGCCGGAGGCGGCGGGCGAGGAGAGCGGCGCGCGCGCAGCCGAGCGGCCCCGCTGAAGTCCGGTGCGGTGGGGCTGCGTCCCGACCGCTGCGGTGGGGCTGCGTCCCGAAGGGGCGCGGGGAACTGCGCGACCGGCCACAACACCGCCGAACCGCAGGCCGGGACCTCCCGGCACCTCCCGCGGAGCGCTTGGCGCAGCCGCGAAGCGACGGAACGCGCCGAGCGGTCAAGCGGCGAAGAGGCGAAGAGGCTGAGCGTCGGAACGGCGGGACGGCGAAGCGACGGAACGGCCGAGCATCGGAACGACGAAGCGGCGGAACGACGGAACGGCCAAGCAGCCGAGCCCCGACCGTCCTACCTACCCATGCCCGCGCCGCCTCACCGTCCCGCGAGCCCCACCCGCACCACCGTCACGATCTCCTCGTCGGAGAGCCCCAGTTTGCGGGCCTCGGCGATCAGCCGCTCGGCGGTTTCCCCGAGGCGGGCGCGGGCGGGGGCGGCGGCACCGATGACCACCGCACCGCGGCCGCGGCGGAGTTCGATCAGCCCCTCCTCCCTGAGGCGCTGATAGCCGCGCAGCACGGTATGGACGTTCACACCGAGGGACGCGGCGAGTTCGCGGGCGGCCGGCAGCCGCTCCCCGGTGTTCACCGTGCCGTCGGCGATGGCGCCGCGGACCGAGGCCGCGATCTGGTCGCCGAGCGGGACGGACGACCCGGAGTCGACCCGGAAGAGCACCTCAGCCTCCTTGCCGCATATGCGCGCGGTCCGCATACGTATTGAGCAGCGCGGCGGCCGTCGCGGCATCGTCGACCGTCACCGCGAACTCCCTGCCGTTGGTCAGCCGTACCACGATGCCCTCCCCCGAGCGCAGTACGAGGCCGCTGGCACCGGACCGGATGCGGTAACCCCAGCCGCCGAACTCGGCGAAGCAGGAGATCCGGCGGCTGCGGGCCTCGGCGATGCGGTCCACGGGGATGCGCCGCAGACGGAAACGACCGGGCAGCAGCGTCGGCGACAGGGCCAGCCCACGCCGGTCCACGGTCACCCGTACGGAGGCCAGGGGCAGTACCGCGGCACCGCCCAACAGCAGTCCGGCGGCGGAGAGCCAGCCGGCGAGGGCGCCCACGACGAGTCCGGCGCCGAGCAGCAGGACACCCAGCACGATCAGCGGGGATGAGCTGATGGTGCGTGACCAGCCGGCGGTCGTACCGGCGGGGAGGTCGAGCCGGGGCGTCGCACCGCGTGCCCGCCGGGGCTGCGGGGGTGCCGCCCCGGCGAGCAGCCGCCCGACTGCGCCCGCGAGCAGCGCCACACCGAGGCCCACGGCCAGTTGCCACCGCGGTCCCCGGACGGCCGAGGCGTCACCGACGCCGGCGTTGGCGAGCAGAATCCCGCAGAGGGAGTGACCGAGCCCGGCGGCGGTGGCGAAGCAGCCGGCGATCAGCCACGGCACGTCGGGGACCGGGACCCGCACCTGGAAGAGCAGGCCGAAGACGCAGCCGAGGACGAGGAGCACGGCGAGGGACTCGGTCAGAAAGCCCTGAACCGAGGAGAAGCCGTCCGCGCGTGCACCTCGGAAGTGGGTGGCCAGCGGATCAGGCAACCGGTCGGCCACCCCCACATAAATACCGACGAAAGCCACGGTCACGACAACGAAGGGAACGGCGGCGAGCCAGGTCCGCGCGGAGCCGCCCGAGGGTACATCTGCGGACGAAACGGAACGTAATGCACTCTTCATGACTACCTCTCAGTTGTTCGCATAGTAGTAGAACAACTCGACACGTCGCAATGCGGCATCCATCTCATATCTGAGATACGGTCACCCCATGGCAGACGACTACCTCGTACGCATCGGCAGGCTCATCCGTGACGCCCGGCAGCACCGTTGCTGGACACAGACGCAGCTTGCGGAGGCTCTGGGCACCAGCCAGAGTGCGGTCAACCGCATCGAACGCGGGAATCAGAACATCAGTCTTGAGATGATCGCCCGTATCGGCGAGGCCCTCGACAGCGAAATCGTCTCGCTCGGCTATGCCGGGCCGATGCATCTGCGGGTGGTCGGCGGACGCCGGCTGTCCGGCAGCATCGACGTGAAGACGAGCAAGAACGCCTGTGTGGCGCTGCTGTGCGCCACGCTGCTGAATGCGGGACGCACAACGCTGCGCCGGGTGGCCCGCATTGAGGAGGTCTACCGCATCCTCGAAGTGCTGGGCAGCATCGGCGTCCGGACCCGGTGGATCAACGACGGCAACGACCTGGAGATCGTCCCGCCCGCGGAGCTCGACCTCCACTCGATGGACACCGAGGCGGCCCGCCGCACCCGCAGCGTCATCATGTTCCTCGGCCCGCTGCTGCACCGGATGGACCACTTCAAGCTGCCGTACGCGGGCGGTTGCGATCTCGGCACCCGGACCGTGACCCCGCACATGACCGCGCTGCGCCACTTCGGTCTGGAGATCACCGCGACCGACGGCACCTACATCGCCGAGGTGGACCGCAGCGTCGCCCCCAAGCGCGCAATCGTGCTGACCGAGCGCGGCGACACCGTCACCGAGAACGCACTGCTGGCCGCCGCCCGGCACGACGGCATCACGGTCATCCGCAACGCCTCCTCCAACTACATGGTCCAGGATCTCTGCTTCTTCCTGGAGGAGTTGGGCGTCCGGGTCGACGGCATCGGCACCACCACACTCACCGTCCACGGCGCCGCACACATCGAACGCGATGTGGACTTCGCACCGTCCGAGGACCCGGTCGAGGCAATGAGCCTGCTCGCAGCGGCAGTTGTCACCGAGTCCGAGCTGACGATCCGCCGGGTCCCGGTCGAGTTCCTGGAGATCGAACTGGCCGTCCTGGAAGAGATGGGCCTGGATCACGAGCGCAGCGCGGAGTACGCCGCCGACAACGGCCGCACCCGGCTCATCGATCTGACGGTCCGCCCCTCCAAGCTCCAGGCCCCGCTCGACAAGATCCACCCGATGCCCTTCCCGGGCCTCAACATCGACAACGTCCCCTTCTTCGCGGCCATCGCGGCCAGCGCCCAGGGGCAGACCCTCATCCACGACTGGGTCTACGACAACCGCGCCATCTACCTGACGGACCTCAACCGCCTCGGCGCCCAGGTCAAACTGCTCGACCCGCACCGCGTCCTGGTGGACGGCCCGACCCGCTGGCGCTCCTCGGAAATGATGTGCCCCCCGGCCCTGCGCCCGGCCGTCGTCGTCCTCCTGGCCATGATGGCCGCCGAGGGCACCTCCGTGCTGCGCAACGTCTATGTCATCAACCGCGGTTACGAGGACCTGGCGGAGCGCCTCAACTCGATCGGGGCACAGATCGAGATCTTCCGGGACATCTGAGGGGCGGGTGCCGCCGCGCCCTGCCTGACCTGCGTGAATACGGGCCAGGAGGGCGTGCGGCGGCATGTCTGGGACTTCTCTGGGACTTTGCGCCAGGACCGAGCGTCTGCCGGTCGGCTTGCGGCTACGCGAAGACCGCGTCGATGGCGGCGCCGCCGCGTGCACCGGCGCGGGGCAGGAAGTGCGCGTACTTCCGAAGCGTGAAGCCGGGGTCAGAGTGCCCGAGCCACCTGGCCAGGGAGACGACCGACTCGCCGGCCTCCAACTGCTCGGAGGCGTAGAAGTGACGCAGGGCGTGATAACCGTGCTCCCGGGAGGGCTCCCAGGCTCGGGATCCGTCCGGTGCGCTCTCCTCCAGCGCGGCGATCACGCTGGCCTCGGCCAGGGCGGGCTTCCAGACGTAGGAGTTGAAGTAGTTCCGATTGATCGCCTTATGCTCGCGGCCCGTCACCAGGAGGTCGTACGTCCTGGGCCGACGTTGCTTGGCTTCTATCAGGGTCTGCGGCGGGCGCGGATCGTCCCACGGCATGGTGACCGGCACGGGTGCGAGGAACTCCACATGCTGCCGTAGTGCCTTGGGCACGTTTGAGGGCAGGGGCACCTCGCGGACCTTGCGCCCCTTGGGAAGCGCGAAGCACAGCTTCGTCCGCACCATCTTGACCTGACGCCGGACATGGACGATCTCCGCGTCGAAGTCGATGTCCTCCATCGACAGGCCGAACGCCTCTCCCTGCCGCAGGCCGAGTCCAGCACCAATCTCGACAAGCGCGCGGTAGCGGTCCGGGATGCCTGCGCGTACGGCCAGCACGCGTGACGTTTGGGAGGCTGGGGGTGAGCCGCAGTCCGTGGATAATGGAGTCGCGCAGGGCGACGTTGCGCAGGCTGCTGTTCTGCTTGCTCAGGGAAACGCGTCGCGGCAGCTCGGAGCGCCGAGCCAAATGCGGCACGACTGTCGCGATCGCGACGCGCAATACCAAGATCCGCCCCATCCACGCCGCTGTCCTCGGCGGGCGATCGTGAGTTTAGCGACCGATGTAGAGGAACCGTATATAGCGCACGAACGACAGTCCGTGCTGCCGGAGTTTGGCAGCCTCGACGGAGTCGCTCAGTGTCCCGTGGAGCGCGCTGTTCTGCTGGAGCGCGACCGTGCGCCGGCTGAAGTGCTGCCGCTGCTGTCGGGCCTGATCGCCTGCAAGGGAGTTTTCTCGGGTGAGTCGTTCCTGTCCGTCCTCCATCTGCTTCCGTGCCTTCACACGCAACGCATCGGTCTCGGAATCCACATCCTTACGCCGGGCGGTGAGCTGGGTCCGCCGGCGGGCGACGCCCTGTTCGATCGGCTGTCGCTCTGACGCACTGAGGGAGGTCGGTTGCCGTGCTTCAGCGGAGGCGACCAGGCGTTTGCGCCAGACATCGAGGGCTATGGCCTTGGCCTCGCCGATGCCGTGGACGTCGATGACCCGGCCGCTGCTCAGCACGAGCACGGCACCGGTGCTGTTGTAGTGGGTGTTCTGCACGGGCCGGTAGCCCGTGAAGTCGGCTGCTGTCCGGATGCCCGCCGCCGCCAGACGCGAGGCGAGTTTCGGCCCGATGCCGGTCGGCGGGGACTGAGCGATCAGCCGTCGGCCGAGCTGATCCCGCACATACGCCGACTGCTTGTCGGTAAGTGCCTTGGCCAGGGCTCTACGGAGTTCTTCCGCAAGTCCGTCGATCTTCCTGTCTATGTCGCGCTGATTGCGGACCTTGCGCTTCTCGGCCTCTTTGAGCTCGGCATGGTACTGAGCGGTGAGCTTGTCCTGGGCTCGCGGGAAGGCAGCGGTCCGCTTCGCCTCCGCCGCGTCGAACTTCGCCCGGTCCTTGTGCAGCTTCTCTGCTGCCTTGACCGGGTCATCGAGCTGGGCCAGTTCATTCGTCAGCTTGGCAAGGGCGGCCCGTGCATGTGTCCGCTCCGCGCGGCGGCTCCGAGCGAACGTGGTGAGCGCAACAGCAGCGAGAGCGGGCACCCCCGGCTCGATCGGTGACGCCGAGAACCCTACGACGACCATCAGGACGGTCGCGATCAGCATGAGCGGACAGAGCACGGCAGTGGCGACATCCAGCGACGTCCGGGTACGGAAGCCGTCCGGGGCAGTGGCCGAGGGCGCGGTCGGGGTCGGGGCGGCCTGTGGAGAGACGTGCCCAGTCATCCATCCGGGCAGTCCGCCTGTACCAGGAGCAGCGGTTGCAGCGCCGCGAGCCGGTGCCGCTGAGGTCGTCGCGGCGATCCGTTGCTTGGGGACGGCCAGGGCAAGCGGAGGCAGCACGTCCAACGGCTGGAAGGCCAAGGACTGCACTTGGTCGGCGAGTCCGCTCACCGTGCGATCGGGGTGGGCCAGCAGCGTCTGCAGTCTCGTGGAACCACCAGGACTCTTGAAATCTTCCTCGGTGAGCAGCAGGAACTCACCACTCGGCTCGTGCAGCCGGTTCCACAGGGCAGGGTCGGAGGCGATCGCCTTGAGCGACAAGAAGATGACCCAGGCGGAGAATCGGTCCAGCGCCGCCCCGAAGTCATCATTCCCGCGCATGGGCGACTGATAGTTGCGGTGCCCCCGCTCAGTGCTGCCCATTCCGGCCAGTGCCGGGACGTACATGCCGTCGTAGTCGACCAGGCGCAAGGTGTCATCGCCTGCGACGAGCAGGTTGCCGTGCTGAAGGTCGCCGTGGGCTATCTCGTGGGTGGCCAGATCACGGGTCAGGGCCTCGAACCGGTCGGCCATACGGTCGACGGCGAACCGGTGGGCATAGTTGTCGTCGAGCCAGGACGACAGGGTGACGGCCTCGGCCCATTCCATCTTCAGGACCGGATAGCGATCCCGCCCGACACTGATGGCGGAGGGAAGGTACTCGAATCCAAGATTCCACGGTTGCGAGAGTTCGGCCGGCTCCAGCCGCGCGAGTCGGGAGCTGATGGCCTGATAGCGGCGTTCCTGGTCCGGGACGTGGCGTGTGAAGCATTTGATCGCGTAACGCCGACCCGAGTCGGCCGAGGTCAGCGAGAAGACGCTCGCGAATGCGCCGGAGATGGCGCGAGGCAGACCGAGCTTGGTCAGGTCGGGCTGTGCGCCTTTGAGTTCGGGATGCTGGAAGCACAGCTGTGTGTGCTGCAGCGCTTCCGCGTACTCGGCACCGCTCGGAAATTGTCTCTGCGGACCGGTGGCCGGGCCCACGTTCACCGCCCCTCGAAATCGATCCGTACGAGCGCCACGTCGTCGTTGCGTAATTGCCGACGGTCCCGCAGACCATTCAGCCAGTTCTTGAACCCGTCCAGGTCGTCGGGTCCGGCGAATTCCAGCAACTGGTTTACAGCGTCTTCCTGATCCGGAACTGACAAGAGCCACGCGGCCAGGGCGTCCGTCATCAGGAGCAGCCGGTCGCCAGGACTGCACCGGCCTTCGGTGAACCGCGTGCGGCGAGCCAGCAATGCCACGTCGTGGTTGCGACTGCCGAAGAGATCGGGAGTTGTGCCGAATTCCTCCACGGTCGCCACCGGGAACGCCTGTACCAGACGGTTGTCGTGCAGGTGGAACAGGCAGCTGTCCCCGAGCGCGGCAGCGCGCCATCGCCAGGCCGGTTCAGCCGTGTCGGCGTCGGAATCGGCATCCGGGTCGACGCGCACGGTGAGGAGGGTCGCGTAGGCGCCCTCTGCGAGCTTGGTGTGCTCGTACCACTTCAACGGGCGCCCTTCCTCGTGGCGCGCCTGCGTGTACTGCCCGAGCCAGGGCTCCCACTGAGAAACCGCCGACGACGCGAACTCCTCGAAGGCGGTGCCGCCTGCCAACAGGTCCGGCAGTTCCATGGCACGTTCGGCCGCCGCGCAGGCCAGCAGACTGGCCCAGTCCTTGGCGAGTGCACTCTCCGTCGCCCCGTCGCAGACGCCCGCGGTGAGCGGCTCCCGCAGCATGTAGTCGTGTGGGCGGCTGGGAAGCACGGCGACGGCGTCTTCGCATTCCGCCTCCGTGCTTCCCTGCTTGGGAGCCACGAGGTGCGTGACATACACGCATGATGTGGAAGTCGTCACCGCAGTTCAGTGGCCCGGGTGCCGATGTCGAGGAACTGCACGACCGTGGTGATGTCCGCGTTGTAGACGAAGCCGCGGGTGGTCTCGCTGACCCGCTGGCCCTGTGAGGCGGCGTAAGAACGCATGTGGCTGGGCAGCGGGCTCGACATGGCGAACAGTGTCCGAGCATAGCTGTCGGGCAGGCCGTCAGCCGTGTCGGGGAAAGCGGTGGGGGTTCCGCCCGCGGCGGATACGTGCAAGTTGAACAGCAGCGCCGCTCCGTCGGCGGTGGCGTGCGAGGTGACGGCCTCGGCAGCCGCGGTGGGGTCGCCGTCGGTGGACTCGCCGTCCGTCAGGTTGATGACGATGGGCGGGAAACTGGCCGGGTAACGCTCGGTCCACCCCGCGACGAGGCTCTCAGCGTACTGAAGCGCGCGGTTCATCGGGGTTCCGCCGTGGGCGATCGGGTCCATCCACAGTGGGAAGTTGACCACGGTCTCCACCAGGCCACCGGCACCGTCGGGCACCTTCTTGCTTCGCTCATCGACGCGGGCCGGGTTGTCCGCCACCTCGCTGAGGGGGACGATGTCACGGCCCGCGAGCGATCCCGCGAACGCCGAGCCCACGGTAGCGCCGTAGCCGATGACCGCGACGTGGAAGTAGTCGCGTACGCCTTCCTCTTTTGCGCACTTGACCGAGAGCTCAGTGAGCAGCCGGTTAATGGCGTCAGCAACGACATCGGCCTTCTGCTGAGGGACTTCACCGCCGATGGGATCACTCATGGAGGTCGACTGATCGACGAGGAAGATGATGCTGGTCGGATTGCTGCGGCTGATCTCTGCCGTGTACGGCACGTTGGGCTCCCGGCGGACTGCGAAGAAGTCGGACGTCGGAGAAGCTCAAACGACATGCTGACGTGCCGGTGTCTGTCGCCGTCGCGCAGGCCAAGTCACTGAGATCCCCCAACTCCATGATAGTGCGCAGACATTGGCGTATGGGGCGTACTCAAAGTGCTCTCGAAGAAATCCCGCGCATTGCCCTCATGGGCCGCTGAGCCGATCCGTCACTCGCTCCGCACGGCCGGCCCATACGTGCCACGCAGGCAGCCGCACGCCGTTCGGCAGCAGTGCCGCGTGGGTGAGGGCCAGCCTCAGATGGCGTGCGTCATCCATGTCGGCGGACGCACCGTGGTCCAGCCGGACCTGGGCAGCGCCCGTGCCCCGGCGAACGTCGAAGTCGTAGGGATAGCCGTCAGTCGTGACGTTTCTGTCGAGCAGGACGCCGGAAATCCCATCGGCCAGTAGGAGTTGGAGCCGATCGCCGACAAGCTCATCCTGTCGGTCGGAGTTCACGCCGAACGAAGGCAGCGCGGCTTTAGCCTCGGCCGCGTCCAGCAGCGCACGCGGCATCCCCGCACGGACCGACCAGAAATCACGGTCGCCGAAAACAATGAGATGCGAACGGGCACGGGTGATGGCCACGTTCCACAGGTTGACCTCGCGGCACAGCCAGTTGACCGCGCTGGGGCGCATTCTTGCGCCCGCAACAAGCGACAAAAGGATCACATCCTGCTGTCCACCCTGGAACGTGTGCACCGTGCCAACTCGTACGCGCGCCTCGTGCTTCCAGCGCTCGGCGATCAGGTCTTTCTGGGCCCGGAAGGGGGTGACGACCCCTACCGTCGAGCCTTCAGGCAGCCGCATGAGCAACCGCTCCACCGAGAGATGGACGCGATCCGCCTCCTCGTAATTCATCCAGGACCCCGTGCCACCTCTGCGCGCCGTTCCTGCGACATCGAGCCACTGAACCGCGTCGACTCCTTCGAGACGTCGCAACGACCTGGGTTCGGTGAGGACGGTCAGCCGGTCGCCATAACAACGCCGGTTCGAGATCCCGACGATGTCCGGATGGCAACGGAAGTGCTCGTCCAGCAACAGGGTTTCCCCGGTCGCGTGGGCACCCGCGTGGAACGAGGAGTAACGGCGGTGTTCGAGCCTGTGCTCGTCGAGCCAGCTCGCCCGCAGCCTCGCCCCGCGGTGCGCCGCAGCCTCCTGCCGAGGCTGGAGTGTGGTGATGTGCTGCAACTGCATGGGGTCGCCGATCACCAGGGCGCGCCGTGCGCGGAAGAGCAGAGGCAGCACATCCGGCGTGGAGCACTGGCTCGCTTCATCGACGATGACCAGGTCGAAGAGGGCAGCGCGGTCCCGGAATCGCCGGGCGGACCTGGCGGTGACGGCCCAGCCGGACACCTGCGGCAATATCCGCTCCAAGGACGACCACTGCCGCGGTGACCGTGACTTCACGGCTTCGACGCGGTCGTGGATGGCCGCGCGCGCGGAACTTGCCTGTTCCGCCACCGACGCCTGCAGCAGTGCTACCGCCGTCTCCCGGACCCGTCGATCGGCCTCCCGGAGCATCGTGAGGAGTTGGGCGTCGTCCGCTGCCGCGTCGGCTTCGGTGCCTTTCCGTCGCCAGGCGAACTCGGCTTCCGCGAAAGAGAGCAGGTCAGCGAAGCCCTGACGCCCTGCTGCCGGTACGGACAGCGGGGCGAGACCGCGAAGGCATCGGCTCCGCAGCCACCCTCCGAAGATTCCGAGGCGGATTGCCGTGCGAGCCCGGCGCAGCCACCGGCCGAGAGAGACATCGTCGCCCAGGGCCGTAGCGAATGCCTGCGGGGTGCCGTGGTGTTGTTCGGCGTAGGAGAGACGCAGCCGGCCGAGGTCCGCGAGTTCCCGCTCCCGGCGCGTGATGTCAGCAAGCTGGCGACGCAGCGTCTCTTGCACCCGGAGGTGGTTCCGCAGTTCGCCCCGGTGCGTCTGGGAAGTCTGACGGGGATGGACGCTGCGGGTCAGCTGCTCCAGTGTCCGCAACTCATGCTCGACGGCTGCCTGGTTGCCCGTGCGCACGAGAAGTCCCGGCACCAGTGCTTCGCAACGCTCCCAGACCTCGTCGACTGCCTTGTTGTTGGTCGATGCGACGAGCACGGTCTGGCCGGCTGCTCTGGCTGTTGCGATGGCGTTGACGATGAGCTGGCTCTTCCCGGTGCCGGGCGGGCCGGTGGCGACAGTGAGCCTGCGGACCATAGCGGCCCGGATGACCGCCTCCTGTCCTTCGTTCAGTTCCAGCGGAGCGACGAGCTGCACGTCCTGCTCCGCGCTCTCGTCCGCTCCTGGACCTCCGCGCCCCGTGAATGCCCCGAGCGCGGTGCCGGCGAACTGCCCGACACTGTTCTGCAGCGTGCTGTAGTCCTTCATGAGCTGTGCGGTGGCGGCCGAGTCCGGCCGTGCGGCGAAGACCATTGCCACATTGCGGGCCCCCTCATGCGCGGCGTACAGCGAGCTGCCGTCGCCGAGAGCTCCAGGATCGAGGTGCTCCGTGTCGGACAGTCCTAGTTCCTGCAACAGACTCCGCAGGTCGCGGACCATGTCCTCCCGGAAGCCCGGCCGCCAGTTGGGCTGGTAGGCGGCCAGCAACTCCTTGCCTTCGTCCTTGCCCAATCGATCGAGGACGAGTTTGGGATGCAGCACGATCGGCCCTGTCGGCGTGACCACACTGCGTGCCTGCGGATCGCGTTCGACCTCGATCTGACGCATGGCGAGCGGGGCGCACACCTGCCGCTTGCCGTCATAGAGGACAGCGACGGGATATCCGTACCAGAGGTCGGCGCCGTCCTCACGGACACGCTCTGCGAGGTCCGCGACGCGTTCCGGCGCTTGTACCGTGGCTTCCGTGCCGGAGAGCAGGACTTCTTCCCCTGCGGACCAGACCGCACGTGGAGGATCGCTGCCCACTAGGGGGAGCAGTTGGTCGGTGGAGTTCTCCGCTTCCAAACAGTGCTGGTAGTACGTCAGCAGTGGGGCCCAATCGGCCTCCGTGAAGGCGGAGTCGTCGTGTACTTCCTCAGTGGACTTGACCGGTGCCGGCGTCACCTCTCCGGTTCCGTCGGTGACTGCGATGAGCCCGGCAGGCAACGACTTGAGGGCAGGGATCTGCCGCCCGGCGGCGGCACGAGCCAGATAGATGTCGCCGGTCACGTGAAGACTGGACTGAGTCGGCGTCTGCCGACGTCCGTCAGGTGCTCTCTGCAAGTCACGGCTGATGTGCCGGAACAGATCGTTCGCCGAGACCTGCCCGTCACCGTCCAGGTCCGCTTGTCCTGAGTGCAGACCCTCGACTATCGCTTTGGTGAACTGCGAGGGCTGGTCCGCATCGGCGGTGAAAGCCTGCTCCCAGTGCTGCGACGCGGTGATGACGTGCACGCCACCGGCCTCAACGACCGGTGCGGTGGCCGAGTGCGAGGCCCCCTTGCTGCGGAAGCCCTGCACCGCACTGCCGCTGAAACAGCAGTCGAGCAGCAGGACTTTGCGCCGAGCGGCGCATTTCTCCAACTGGTCGGTCACATAGGAGGCTTCGAGGGCAGTCTGCTGAATCCGCTCTGCCTCGGTGTCCGTGGTGACGTAGTAGAGCTGCCCGTCCTCACGGTCGTACGTCCCGTGGCCGCTGAGATAGAGCACAACCAGTTCGTCCGGCTCGCGCTCGCTCAGAAAACGCTCTACCGCCTGCTTGATCGCCGCCTTCGACGAGTCCTCAACCCGCACGCACTTTTCGTAGCCTCCAACCGCAGGCATCTCCAAGACCTGGCTCAGGTAGTGAACGTCCGCGCGCACGGAGGGCAGGGAAGGGAAGTCCACGTCCTCGTAGAGAGCGGTGCCCACGAGTAAGGCATGCTTGCGGCTCATCGTTCGCCCCCCGGACCGGTGCCCGGCCCGTCGCCCTGGCCGTCCCGCATCGCTTTCACCTCACGGCCGGATACTCCGCCCTGGAACTCCGTGACGGTGCCGTCGGAATGCACGACGCGCACCTTGCGGCTTTTGCGGACCTCGACCCATGCCTTGATGGCGGTCCCCGCCAACGCGAAGCTTCCTGTGGTGAGGACGAGTACGACCTCCGGAGTGAGCAGCTCCGGCCCTTTCGCGCCCTCCGTGTTTCGCGGCGCTTCAGGCGCGACGAAGCGCACCTGGGCGTCATCCAGCCGATGCAGAACCTCACGAAGCTCTCGCGCTTCAACCTCCGCGTGCCGCGGATCGGCGCCGAACACCTGGATCCGTGCGGACTCGACCTCGTTAAGCATGTTTCCCCTCGGAACGTCAACTCGCCTACCAGGAGGCGCATTACGAGCTTGGCTGATTTACCGTCACCCTAGTGGGATCCTCGTCCGCAGCGACCCGGGCGACCAGCGTCTGCGTCGTGTGCCCTCGTCGGGCACACGAAGGATTCGGTAGAGCGGCTCACCCAGGTCCGCCCACCTCTCCAGGGCGCCCCGGTCCACCAGGTGAATTCCGTAGCGTGGGCCACTTGCTCGCGCGGCTGCCGTAAAATCTCCGGTGGTGACGATCACTGCGAAATGGGCACCGTGGTCGTGGCGGTACGTGCCGTTGACCCGCTGCACATCCTGGTCCCCGACCTTCCGGTCCGGTCGCAGCCGTTTGCACTGCACGACGACCCGTCGCTGCGAACTATCGACGACGAGCACGTCGGCGCCCTTGTCCCCCGCTCTGCCCACATGTTCCGCGGTCAGTCCGTCCCGGCGCAGCAAGGAGCAGCATGCCAACTCGAATGCCTGGGGGTCCAGGGCATCGAGATGCGCCAGCGAATAGCGCACGGGACCCGTGGGAAGCACCGAGCGCCCGGTCCATCTCTGTACGGCCAGCCGCCCCGGCTTAAGGCCCAGCCCCACTGCCACGGCGGTCAGCACCATGCCCGTCCACGCCGGCCGCTCCTCGGCCGCCTGCCACAGACCAGTGACCCCAGCCAGGGTGCCCACACCCCACGCCCACCAGGGAACCGCAGCCCATCCTCCTTGGCTCCGCCTGCGCCGCATCAGGCGGCCGACCCGAAGAGCGCCCACACACCGAAGGCCAGACCGAACAGCGCGAGGCCCGCCAGGTCGGTGATCGTGACCAAAGTGAAGGCATGGTCTCGGCAGCGCGCGAACAGCCCCCTGCGCCTGCGGCGACACGGCCGGTGGAAGGCTGTCGGCCCCCCGCAACGCGACACTAGCGCGACCCCGCCGATCACCAGTAATGCCATGACAAGCAGCATCGGACCCCCCGTTCCCCGACCTAGCCTTCATGAATATCGGGAATGCCCCCGCCCCGACCAGTACGTCTTCGGCCGAACCAGCAGGAGAGCAGGGGGCGTGTGGGTGCGCTGGGAGCGGACTTCCCCTCGTGTGTCCCTCTGCGCGCCCCCGGGCTGACGACTGCGGCTTCGTGGAACTAGGAAAACCAGTCGCTCGACCAGCTCCTGCGCCTTCGCCCGCCGAGCGCGTGCGATAGGCCGTTCGTTGTAGGGCGTCGGACTGCGCTTTCGATCTGTTGCTTCCGCCGTCCTCCCTCTTTCGCCGCGTCGGAGATTCCACGGGCGCCACCTGAGTACCGGCATCTGCGAACGCGGGGTCGTCGGGATGGTACCCATGCCGAAGGCAGAAGTGGCCAGCCTCCGCCACCTCCACGCGGACATCCGCATCCCTCCTGCTGACCGCCAGAAGCCCTCGGTCACGCAGGGCATAGGCCGAGCGCCAACCCCCTGATGCCCAGGCTCCAGGTTTCACTCCGGCAGCGTGAAACAGCCGAAAGATCGTCTGCACAGGTCAGCGCCCCACAGCCACCCATCGCAGCAGGTCACAGGGCCGCCTGGTCCCTTCCGGGACATCTGAGGGCAGGAGCCGCCGCAGCCCGTACGACCTGCACGAACGCGGGTCTGGAAGGGTGCGGCGGCCCCGGCGCATTACGGCCGTGCAGGGGAACGGACCGAGTCCGTGTTTGAGGGTGCCCGTACCCCCTCCGTCGCGAGGGCACGGGCACGGCCAGAGCGCGAACCGCATCCCCCCGCTACGTTGCCGCAACGACAGTGCCCGCACCTGGGCGGAACCCGTTGTCACGGCTGCGTGTCAACGCTCGGTTGGGACGGGTGCCACGGGGCTTCGGGGTGGGTGGGACGTGCGTCGGCGGAGACCCTGAGGGCGTACACGTTCCTGTCCTCGTCGTTGAGGCGAGAGCCGAGGTAGTGATGGCCGGTCATATGGCACCGGGCTGCCAGGTCGAGTGGAGCAGCCGGATCGGTCGCGATGACATGCACGACAGTATGTGGTGTGGCTTGGGCGATCTCGGCGCGCAGCCGCAAGAGGAGGGCGACGCAGAGCAGTCCGGTGCCGTCGACGGTGATGTCCGGTACGGGTACGGGTACGGGTGTGGGTACGGGGTCCGGGGGCGAGCCGGTCATGCGCGTGTCATTCCGGTCAGCGGCATCGGCGTGCTCCGGTCCGGCCCTGGGGCGCTGCGCGCCAGAGCGCCTGCGGAGACCCTCTCCGCTCCGGCTTCGGCGAGCTGCCGGAGCCGATCGAGGGGCATCTTTCCGGAGGCTTCAAGGACTACTCCGGAACCGGGGGCGGTCTCTTCCCCGACCTGCGCGACCTGCCTGATTCCGGCCACACTCATGGTGTCGAGTTCTCCTTCTCGATGGGCTCGTTCGGGCGGGTTACGCGGTGGCGCGGGCTGCCGGGGCCATCCGGGCGAGGGCGGTGCGCAGCGCGGCGTTGAACCGGTCGGGGCGCTCCTGGTGCGGCATATGGCCGGCGCCCGCGATCACGCTGACCTCGGCACCGGGCGTGAGAGCGGCGCAGGTCCGGGGCACTTCCACGGGGATCGCGGTGTCCAGCTCACCGTGGAGGTAGTGGATCGGCACCTGCAGCCCGGGCAGCGCCGGGCGCGGGTCGTAGCCGACGGCCGTGGCCTGGTGCTCGTCGATGTAGACGCCGGAGTCCAGGATCTGACGGACCGTCCAGTCGATGAGCGCGGGCGCGGTGCCCGGTGCGTACCACCCCGGCACCCAGCCCGCGACCGTACCGGCCCGGTCGCGGCGCAGATGGGCCACGAGCTCCGCCTGGGTCTCCGTCGACGGCCAGTACCCCGGCGCGCCCACCGGAACGACACCGCCGGTCAACTCGGGGCACCGCAGGCCCAGTTCAGTGCCGAAGACCCCGCCGATCGACGAGCCGACGACCACCGGCCGGTCCAGCCGCAGCGCGCCGATCAGCGCCATCAGGTCGCTGACCACCCCGGCGGTGGTGTTGCCGCGGGCGGGGCGGGCCGACCGGCCGCAGCCCCGCCAGTCGACGGTGACGACCCGGTGGTCCCGGGTGAAATCGGGCAGCTGGGCGCCCCAGGTCCGGCCGCTGGTGCCCCAGCCGTGCAGGAACAGCAGCGCCGGTCCTGTCCCCTCGTCCTCGTAGTGGAGCGTGGTGTCGTTGATGTCCAGGCTGGGCACAGTGGTTCCCCTCTGCCTCGTGGGCCGTTGCGGGCCACGCGGTTCGTGATGCCCCCAGCCAACCGCGGTCTCCCCCGCCGGACAATGAGCCATCCGCGCCTACACTGATCGCGAACGGTGATCAATGCCGGTCTCGACGAACAGGGGGACCCGGGGGCCATGGAGCTGCGTCAGCTGCGCTACTTCCTCACCGTGGCGGAGGAACTGCACTTCGGCCGGGCCGCCGAGCGGCTGCACATCGTGCAGTCCGCGGTCAGCCAGCAGCTCCGCCGGCTCGAACGCGAACTGGGTGCCGAGCTGTTCGCCCGCTCCACCCGCGTCGTCCGGCTCACCGAGGCCGGCAACCGGCTCCTCCCGTACGCCAGGGAGATGCTCGCCCTCCAGGCACGCGCCCGGGAGGCCATCGACGAACTGCGCGCCGAACAGGCCGCGACGGTGCGCCTCGGCACCAGCTCCGGGCTGGGTGGCTGGCTGGACCTCGTACTCACCGCGCTCCCCCGGCACTCCGGCCACGCCCAGTTGGAACTCGTCACCGGCAGCACCGAGGAGCGCCTGGCGCAGGTGCGTGCCGGTGACCTGGACGCCGCCCTGCTGCGCGGTGAACGGACCGACCCTGGGCTGGAGTTCCTGCCGCTGTGGCAGGACGCACTGATGGCGGCGCTGCCCGCGGGCCACGAGCTGGCCGCGCGGGAGACCGTCGAACTGGCCCGGCTCGCGGAACTGCCGCTGCGGCTCTCCCCGCGCTCCCGCAATCCCGCGCTCCACGATCTGATGATGCGCTCCTGCCGGGCGGCCGGCTATGTGCCCGTCCTGGGCCCGGAGTTCACCAACGACCAGGACACCCTCGCCGCCATCGGCCACGGCAAACCGTCCTGGACGGTCTTCTACGCCCCGCACGCCGACCAGCTCCCCGTTCCCGGCGTGGTGTTCCGTCCTCTGAGCGGGCCGGCGCCGGTCATGCGGACCTACCTTGCGGTGCGGAGCGGTCCGCCCCGGGCCGCGCTGCGTGCCCTGATCGAAGCCTGCTACGAGGCAGCCGACGGCGGCACGGAGGGCGCGGCTCGCCGCTTGCCCGGGAGGTAACCGGTGCCGGCCCTTGATTTGCCCGCTTCCGGCCTTCCTGGGGATCCCTGGCGGTAGGGAATGCCCTGCCCTGCCCACCTCAGCCGTTGCGAGGTTATGAGATGCGTAGACTCCTGTGCGCGCTTTAACCATCCGACGCCGGCCTCTTGACCGACCGCCACCGCACGTATCGCGACCAGGTCAGCCATGTGCTGGAAAGCCTCGGCTACAGCATCCCGGAATGGCACTGCTAGTGAAAGCGCATGAGCGGTCACTGGCCCTCACCGAGTGCCCTTCTTCGGGAGTGGCCTACGGGTGAGCCGTCAGTGGAGCGCGGGAACCGCCCCCGCCACGTCGGTCGGTTCGGACTGGAAGGCCAGGAGAATCAGCCCGGAGACTTGGAGGGCGGCGTGCCATTCGTCCTGGTGCAGGTCCGGGAAATCCGCAAGCACGGAGGTAGGTACGGAACAGCCGTCGGCGCTGAGCAGTACTTGCCCGAGCGAGCAGCCCGAGCGGCTCAGGCATATGCGCACCGTCGGCTGCGGTGGTTCTGTGGACCGTACGGCGATGTGCCGGGCGGCCTCCTGGTTGTCGGGTGTCTCGGACGCGAAGTCCAGGAGTGTGGTGCGTAGTTGGGCGGTGAGTTCGTCCTGCGGTGGGTCGTGTTCCGCGATCGCGGTCAGCGACCGGCAGAAGCGCTCTCTGCCCGGCGTTCGGCGCGGCCTCGGGAGGAGTTGAGGGTGCGGTACGGCATCCCTGCGCACGGGTTCGGGCTCCGACTCGAGCACCGTGAGGATCAGCTTGCAGACCAGTAGCGCGGCTTCCCACTCGTCCTGGCGCAGCGCCGGGTACCTCTCGTGCACCTGTGCCGGGAGAGCGCTCCCGTCCGCCTTCCAGAGCAGGTCCGGCAGCGCCACGTCATAGTCGGCGAGTCGCAGACCGAGGCTCCGTCCCCAGGTGTGGTCCGCGCTGCCGAGGGTGACCGAGCCGACGAGGGAACGCTCGCCCAGTGTCTCCTCGGCCAGGCCGGACAGCGCGTTCTCCACTTCGGTACGGAGGTCGGCCTCGGGTACGTGCCGCTCCCCTCCGATGCGCAGCAGGGCAGCGCGCAGGCGTCCGCGCGGCGATCGCGGATTCATCGTCCCCTCCAGGCGTGTGCGTCCGGTGCCGGTCCTGGCCGCGTCCCGTGAGCCTATTCGCCTCGCGTCGGCCGCCCTTGCCCTTGCCCTTGTTGCGAATGAGTCGCAAGAGCTACTCCATGGCAATTAA
The DNA here is from genome assembly GCF_040650675.1 of Streptomyces sp. NPDC048637. Classification (NCBI taxonomy): domain Bacteria; kingdom Bacillati; phylum Actinomycetota; class Actinomycetes; order Kitasatosporales; family Streptomycetaceae; genus Streptomyces; species Streptomyces sp. NPDC048637. The sequence continues at coordinate 20,814 of NZ_JBEZHQ010000052.1, read as the reverse complement.
CCTGCTCGCAGTACGCGAGAGGAGTAGGGCATGCGTGGGACACCCGTGGTGCTGGGCATTGAGTCGTCCTGTGACGAGACGGGCGCCGGGCTGGTGCAGAACGGCCGGCTGCTGGGGCATGCGGTGGCGTCGAGCATGGACGAGCATGCGCGGTTCGGTGGCGTGGTGCCGGAGATCGCGGCCCGCGCCCACGTCCACGCATTCACTCCGGTCGTGCAGCGGGCGCTGGAGGAGGCCGGGATGCGGATGTCCGACGTCGATGCGGTCGCGGTGACGACCGGTCCGGGGCTGTCGGGTGCGCTTCAGGTGGGGCTCGCGGGGGCGAAGGGGCTGGCGTATGCACTCGGGGTGCCGTTGTACGGGGTGCACCATCTGGCGGGCCATGTCGCGGCCGACACGCTGGAGCACGGGCCGCTGCCCGACCCCTGTGTGGTGCTGATCGTCTCCGGGGGTCACACCTCCCTGCTCCTCGTCCGCGACCTGGCCCGCGATCCGATCGTGCATCTCGGCGACACCCTGGACGACGCCGCCGGCGAGTGCTTCGACAAGGTCGCCCGGGTCTTCGGGCTGCCGTACCCCGGCGGCCCGGCCATCGACCGGACGGCGCGCGAGGGTGACGCCCGCGCCGTGAGCTTTCCCAGGCCGCTGACCGGCCCGCGCGATGATCCGTACGGCTTCTCCTTCTCGGGTCTGAAGACGGCGGCCGCGCGGTGGGCGGAGCGGCACCGCGGTCAGGTCCTGCCGGTGGCGGACGGGGCGGCCTCGTTGCAGGAGGCGGTCGCCGATGTGCTGACCCGTAAGGCGATCGCCGCCTGCACCGCCAACGGGGTCGGCACTCTCGTCGTGGTGGGCGGGGTGGCCGCCAACTCCCGTGTCCGGAGCCTGGCGGAGGAGCGGTGTGCCGCTGCCGGCATCGCGCTGCGGGTGCCGCCGCTGCGGCTGTGCACGGACAACGGCGCGATGATCGCCGCCATCGGCGACCTCCTGGTCCGGGCAGGCGCCGAGCCGGCCCCGCTCGATGTCTCGATCGACCCCTCGGCGCCCCTGGAGTACGCCGCGCTGCACCCCGTCGGCCGCACCGCCGCGCCGGTGTCCTGACGGCTGACAGGGGCGGGCCGGACCGTTTATGAGGCGGCGCGGGGCGGTCGGTCCGGCTGGGCAAGGAACGGTGTCGGCCCCACCTCGTCCCCGGCGCCTACGCCCATCCCCCCAACGCCTACACCCCTCACCTCGTCCGGACGAGGTCCGGCGCGCGGAGGTCAGAAGTGCGCCCGTATCGCCGAGGTGTGCGCGCGGACCGGCCCGGACCGGACGCCGGCGCCGGTCAGGCCGGAACACGGGTGACTGCTCCGGCCGTTGCGGCGAGTTCGGGCAGGGTGCCGACGAACGTCGGGAGCAGCCGGAGGAAGACGGACCAGGCTTCGACGTCCGTGCCCAGATGTTCCTGGACGAGCGCCGCGGCCCGCTCCCGCAAGGGCCGCCACTTCTCTTCGGGGAACCGGTCGTCGGGGTGCCCGTATCGGTAGCGGTGCAGGAGGTCGAGGGCCGCCCCGGCGGGGGCCGTGTGGTCGAGGAGGTCCTCCAGGGTGAGCGATCCGTTCCGCAGGGCGGCATCGGTCCAGCTTCCCCAGCGCTCGGGGTCGTCACCCAGCCCCGCCAGCAGCAGCTCGCGGGGGCAGTCCGGGCGCTCCGTCACGAGGGCGTTCACCAGGCCCGTGGAGAGCGGGCCGGTGCGGTGCGCCGCCACCAGGGCCGGCCAGGGCGGCTCCATGCCCTCGCTGAGGAGCCGGTTCAGCCGTATGTCGGGCCGGTCGCCCGGCCCGGTGAGATACGCCACCAGCCGCTCCGGCGCCGCCTCCTCGGCGAGCCGGGCCCGCAGTTGCTCCAGGCCGTCGGGGACGTCCAGCAGTTTCTCCGTCCTGCGGCGGAGGGTGACCGGGAGGCGGTTCATGGCCAGGATCTCCCGTACGGCGTCCGACCCGCCGCGCTCCCACACAGCGATCAGCAGCCGCAGCCGGCTGGCCGGCAGATACAGCCGCAGCCGGCCGAGGATCCGGCGGGCCACATTCAGATCGCCGGATTCCAGGCCGGTCAGCAGCCGGTCGCGGTCCTGGCTGATGACCAAAGCGTCCAGCTCGGCGAGCAGCTCCTGGGAAACCGGGCGGGTGCCGCCGCCGCGCAGCCGCCCGGCGAGCAGGCGCGCCCGTTCGGAGCGGTCGAGGAAGTGTTCGCGGAACAACTCGGCGTCCACCGCCGGTTCGTCGAGATCGAGGAGGTATTCCCGCTTGTCCTCGCGGAGATGTCCGGCGGCCATCGCCAACTGGGCGGGAAGGCCGTGGGCGGCCGCCACCGCGTCGCGGACCGCGGGGGGCGGGTTCCCGTCCAGGAGGAATTGCTGGACGGCCAGCGGATCGAAATACGGGACGACGGCGATCTGGACCTCCTCCGGGGCACACTCGAACATCGCGAGGAAGGCCGCCCGGGATTTCTCGGGGGTCTCGCCCGGCGGGAACTGCGCCTTCCGCGGCCGTGGCCAGCTGGTGCAGCGCCTTTTGCGGGAGCCCGGGTCGGTGACGTCCGCGACCAGGGCGGCGACGCTGTTACGGGGGAAGCGCCGCATCCGGTCGTAGTACGTCAGCCAGTTGACGGGGTCCGCACCGAGTGGGGCCACCAGATCGGCGACGGCCTTGCGGGTCGGTTCGTGGTCGTACGGCAGCGCGCGCAGGATGGCCGCCGCCGGTGTCAGCTCGGTCAGGACCTGGTCCAGGGACAGCCGGCCCTCGCCGATGCTGCGCTTGAGGAGGTGGCTCAGCGGGATGTCGTCCGTCGCGGCTTCCGCGAGGATCTCGAAGGGGAGTTCGGCGGCCTGCCAGGCGGTCTGATAGGCGTTGTGGCGGAAGCTCTCCCACACCAGGTCGGCGGGGCAGCCCTCCCACCCGGCGAGCCGGAGCAGCCCCGGGCCGTAGTTGCCGGAGTACTCCGGTCCCTTTCCCAGGGGCAGTCGTTCGTGTTCGCGCCGGATCAGGTCCCAGTCGAGGCCGTCGGGCCGCACCGCGGGGCCGTCCCCGTAGCGGAGCTCCAGCAGCGTGCGGAGGTGGTCGGGGTCGGCCCACTCCCCGGCCGGCCGGTGCGCCCTCAGGAGGGACTCCGGGTCAGGGGCGTCGATGGCCTGCCGCAACAGATCCGGCAGCCATGGGTGCCCGAATTTCAGCGCCGGCAGGTCCTCGGACAGCTCCAGGAGCTGGGTGAACGGTTCGGTGCTGCCCCAGAGCTCCAGGAGGCTGAGGCAGGCGTCCACGACGACCGGCGGGGGCAGATGCACGCCGAACACGGCCAGACCGACGACGTTCACCCCGGGGAATCCGCTGGTGAGGAGGGGGACGAGCGAGTAGCCGACGGGCTCGTTGCACAGGACCGGGAACAAGCCGTCGTCGTCGTACCAGCGCGGATCCGTGAGGTCGGCAGCCTGCAGCAGCGTCTCCGGCAGCCCGGGGACGTGGTGCATTGCGCGCCGGCGATCCTCCTCGTCGTCGCGGAACACCGCGTACCACAGCGCCCGGCCGACGGCCGGATCGCCGAGCTCGGCCGCCCCCAGGAGCCATTCCCCGGGCTCGATGAACAGCGCGGCCCGCATCTGCGCTGCGTCCCCGCCCAACAGCTCCTCGACCATCCCCTCCGGGAGCCCGAACCGGTCGGCGAGAACGGCCAGGAGCTCGGGGCGCAGCCGCTCGGCAAGCTCATCGGCGGTGGCCGGATCGGCGAGGCTCAGCGCGCGGCGGAGCGCGAAGCGCGTGGTGTGGTTCACGGGTGGTTCCCTTCACGAGCGGCGGCCGGGCCGATGGTCGGTACGCGCACACCGGCCGTACCCGAGCGATCGTCACATGGACCACTGACAACGCCGCCCCCTGCCGCAATCGCTGACGCCTCCGCAGCAGGAACCCGCGGCCCTGCTGTCCGTTCTTGGACTTGGATCTGACCACACGTCATCAGACGATGCGTCATCAATCTGATGGGTGCCACGAGTTCGGGCCTGCCCTCGCGCGTCGGGGAGCTGCCGACGCGCGAGCGGAACAGGTTTCGGCATCCGCCCCGTGGCTGTCGCCGTCGCCTCCAAAAACCTGGGGGATCAGGGCAGGCTCGGCACCCGGCCCCGTGCACACCGAGGTCGCCGCCGCCGCGTCGTCAGAGCGGCGCCTCCGGCGTGAGCACCACGAACTCCGCGCCCGACGGGTCCATGCAGACGGCGAGGCGGCCGACGCCCTCGGCGGTTTCCGGGCCCATCGACAGAGTGCCGCCGTTGCCCGTCGCCAGGCCGACGGTGGCATCGCAGTCCCGGGAGCCGAACACCGGGTGCCAGTACGGCGTACCGCCGGGGCCGAGCAGATCCGCCGGGACACCCATCAGGCCGCCGTGCATCCGCTCCTCGCCGCAGCCCGCGGGCGTCAGCAGGGTGTAGGTGCCCCCGCCGCCGGGGAGCGGCATGTCCTGGGTGCTCCAGCCGAAGACGGACTTGTAGAAGGTCTGCGCGGCGGCCGGATCGGTGGTGTAGAGCTCGGTCCAGACCAGCGTGCCCGTCCCGTCCGCGGCCTCGAAGCCCGGGTAGGAGGCCGGTTCCCAGACGGCGAACTCCGCCCCCTGCGGGTCCGTGAGCTGGGCGAACCGCCCGTCGCCCGCACCGGCTCCGGCCGGCGCCACACGGACCGTGCCGCCCGCCCGCTCCACCGCCTTGGCCGTGGCATCCGCGTCGGGGGTGTGGAAGTAGACCGTCCAGGCGGAGCGGGCGCCGTCCCCGGTGAGCGGGCCGACCGCGCCGACGGCCTTGCCGTCCAGCCGGAAGAGGGTGTATTCGCCGGAGTCCCGGCCGCCGTGCGGTTCGGCCTGCCAGCCGAACACGGCCCGGTAGAAGGCCGTTGCGACCTCGACATCCGGGGCACCGAGATCGAGCCAGCACGGGGAGCCGGGAACGAAGTCAGTAGTGATCATGGCGAGTCCCTTCGCGGATCCTCTCTGATGTCAGCCTGACATCCGGCACCGGCCCTCGCCCGTCGGCCGGAATTCGGCGTCCGTGCCCGCGCTTGCTAGCCTGACGCGCGCTCGTCAAGAACACCTGGCGAGTGCATCATCAAACGGATGCGCGTATGGGTACGCGCACAGAGCGGCCGCCCACCGGGGCGGCCGTCACACGGGGGAGAAATAGCTATGCAGTTTCGCCATGTCCGCGCTGTCGCCGCGTGTGCACTGGTGGTCGTCGCGCTGACCGGTGCCCGGCATTCGCACGGCGGGGGCTGCGGCAGCAGCCACAGCTCCAGCACCAGCGGCGGCTCCAGCACCAGTTCCAGCGGCGGCTACAGCAGCAGCGACGGCGGCTACAGCAGCTCCGGCAGCACCACCAGCAGCGGCACCACGACGGGCGGTTCGCCGACCGCCGGGTCCACCACGCCGCCCGAGTCGGACATCCGGATCACCGACTGCCAGGTCGACAGCGCGGCCGGGACGCTGAGCGCCAAGCTGAGCGTGACCAACGGCAACTCACAGGGCACGGCGACCTACAACGGCACCGTGCGGTTCACCGACGAGACCGGCGCCACCTTCGGCTCGGCGCAGATCTCCGTCAGCGGTGTGGCCGCCGGCCAGACCCGGCCCGCCTCGGTCTCCGGCACCTTCATCACGAACCCCAACGACCAGGGGCCGAAGTCGGGCCAGTGCAAGCTGGGCCAGGTCTGGAAGTCCAACACCTGAGGCGCACAACGGGCGGACACCGTCGCGGAGTTCAGGACCGCGCCCGGTACAGCTCCTTGGCGATGATCGAGCGCTGCACCTCCGTGGCGCCCTCGTAGATGCGCGGCGCGCGGACCTCGCGGTAGAGGTGCTCCAGCAGATGGCCGCGGCGCAGTGCGCGGGCGCCGTGGATCTGCACGGCGGCATCGACGACGTACTGGGCGGTCTCGGTCGCCAGCAGCTTGGCCATGGCCGAGCGGCGGGCGAGGTCCGGGGCCCCCGCGTCGTACGCGGAGGCCGCCGCGTAGACCAGGAGGCGGGCGGACTCGACCCGGGTGGCCATCTCGGCGAGCTGGTGGCCGACGGACTGGAGGTCCTTGAGGGGCCCGCCGAACGCGGTGCGCGCGCCCGCATGCGTCAGCGCCGCGTCCAGCGCGGCCTGCGCCATACCGACCGCGAAGGCGCCGACGCTCGGCCGGAAGAGATTCAGGGTGGCCATCGCGACGGCGAAGCCGCCATCCACCTCGCCCAGCACATCCGCCCTGGTCACCGGCGTGCCGTCGAAGACCAGTGTGCCGATCGGATGCGGGCTGAGCATGTCCAGGTGCGCGCCGGTCAGGCCGGGACGGTCGGCGGGGACGAGGAAGGCGGTGACACCGCGCGCCCCCGCCGCGCCTCCCGTCCGGGCGAAGACGGTGGCGAAGTCGGCCTCGGGGGCGTTGGAGATCCAGCACTTCTCGCCGGTGAGCCGCCAGCCGTCCGGGCCGTCCGGCTCGGCGGCCAGGGACAGCGCGGCGGCGTCCGAGCCCGCGCCCGGCTCGCTCAGCGCGAAGGACGCGACCGCCCGGCCGGCGGCCACCTCCGGCAGCCAGCGGGCGCGCTGGGCCACGGTCCCGGACTGCACCACCGGATAGGCGCCCAGGCCCTGCAGCGCCAGCGCGGTCTCCGCCTCCGTGCACTCCTGGGCGAGGGATTCCCGCAGCAGACACAGGTCCAGGGCGCGCAGCGCGCCCTCGGCGGGGAACAGACGGCGCAGCAGGCCCAGTTCACCGAGGGCGGCGATCAGCGGGCGGTTGACCCGGCCCTCCTCGCCCTTCTCCGCCAGCGGGCTCAGCCGTTCGGCCGTCAGCGCGCGCAGTTCGGCGCACCATTCCTGCTCGTCCGGTCCCAGCGCGAATACGGTCACGAGGCGGCTCCCTGGTAGCGGTCCTCTATCGCGGTCTGTTGACTGCCGTCACGAACACGTTACGCTGACGACGGATCCGAACGGCAGTCCTCGACCGCAGAACGAGCAGCCAACCGAGCAGTCCCCGACCGGTTTCCGCACCGGCCTCCACAGTCCCCCATTCCTCTCCCGGCCGCCCGTCGGCCACCCCCGGCCCACCGGACACGCCCTAGGGGGCACCCGTCATGGAGCTACGGTCCTCGGCCCATACCGACACCTTCGCGCGCGACCGGCTGCCGCCCCGCGACCATTGGCCGCACCTCACCGATCTGGGCTATCCCGACCGGCTGAACTGCGGCGCCGAGCTGCTGGACGGCACCATCACACGGCTCGGCGCCGACCGGCCCGCGGTCCGCGACGCGAGCGGACCGGTCTGGACGTACGGGCAGCTGCGCGCGCAGGTGGACGCGATCGCCCATGCGCTCACCGACCGGCTGGGGGTGCTGCCGGGCAACCGCGTCCTGCTGCGCGGCCCCACCACGCCCTGGCTGGCGGCCTGCTGGCTCGCCGTGATGAAGGCGGGGGCGGTCGCGGTGACGGTGCTGGCCGCCCAGCGCCCCGAGGAGCTCGCCACGATCTGTGCGATCGCGCAGGTGCGGTATGCGCTGTGCGAGGTGCGGGCCGTCGACGATCTCGTCAAGGCCGAGGTCCCGGGGCTGCGGATCACCACGTTCGGCGGGGACGGTCCGGGCGATCTGCGGCAGCTCGCCCGGCCGGGCGGCGCGCCGTACCCGGCCGTGGCGACCGCGGCCGATGATGTCGCGCTGATCGCCTTCACCTCGGGTACCACCGGGCGCCCCAAGGGCTGTATGCACTTCCACCGCGATGTGCTGGCCATCGCCGACACCTTCTCGGCGCAGGTGCTGCGCCCGGAGCCGGACGATGTGTTCGCCGGCAGTCCGCCGCTCGGCTTCACCTTCGGCCTCGGCGGACTGGTCATCTTCCCGCTGCGGGCGGGCGCCTCGGCCTTTCTCGCCGACTGGGGCGGGCCGGAACAGCTGCTCGGCGATATCGCGGCGCACCGGATCTCGGTGCTGTTCACCGCGCCGACCGCCTATCGCGCGATGCTGCCCAGGCTCGCCGGGCACGACGTCTCCTCGCTGCGCCGGTGTGTGTCGGCCGGGGAGAACCTGCCCGCCGCGACCTGGCAGGCCTGGAACGAGGCGACCGGTCTGCGGATCATCAACGGCATCGGCGCCACCGAGCTGCTGCACATCTTCATCTCGGCCGCCGACGACGCGATCCGGCCCGGGATGACGGGGCTGCCGGTCCCGGGCTTCGAGGCGCGGGTGGTGGGCGCGGACGGCGCACCCCTGCCGGACGGCGCTCCGGGGCTGCTGGCCGTCCGCGGGCCGACCGGCTGCCGCTATCTGGCGGACGCCCGGCAGACGGAGTACGTACGGGACGGCTGGAACATCACCGGCGACACCTATGTCCGTGAGCCCGACGGCTACTTCCGCTATGTGGCCCGCGCGGACGACATGATCATCTCGGCCGGGTACAACATCGCGGGTCCCGAGGTGGAGGACGCGCTGCTGCGGCACCCCGATGTGACCGAGGCGGCGGTGGTCGGACGGACAGACGAGGACCGCGGGCAGGTGGTCGTCGCCCATGTCGTGCTGCGGGCCGGCGTCCCCCCGGGCGACGACACCGTCGCCGCGCTGCGGGCCTTCACCAAGACCCGCATCGCGCCCTACAAATGCCCGCGCGAGATCGTCTTCCACACCGCGCTGCCGCGGACCCCGACCGGCAAGCTCCAGCGCTTCCGGCTGCGGGGACCCCATCTAGAGTGACCCGGTGAACGACCAGCAAACGCAGCGCACCCCACGGTCCCTGATCGTCACGTTCTACGGCGCCTACGGCCGCGGCGGACCCGACGCACCGGGAGGCACGGCCGCTCCGGTGCCGGTGGCCGCCCTGATCCGGCTGCTCGGTGCACTCGGGGTCGATCCGCCGTCGGTGCGCTCCGCGGTCTCCCGGCTCAAGCGGCGCGGGCTGCTGGTCCCCGCGCGGACGGCCACCGGCGCGGCCGCGTACGGCCTGTCCGACGCGGCCCGCCAGCTGCTGGAGGACGGCGACCGGCGGATCTTCGGCCGGCCCGCGGCGCGGCTGTCCGACGGCTGGGTGCTGGCCGTCTTCTCCGTGCCCGAGGAGGAGCGGCACAAGCGGCATCTGCTGCGCTCCCGGCTGGCCCGGCTCGGTTTCGGCACCGCCGCGCCGGGTGTGTGGATCGCCCCCGCGCAGCTCTACGAGGAGACCCGGCACACCCTGGAGCGACTGCAACTGGACCCGTACGTCGATCTGTTCACCGGTACCCACGCCGGCTTCGCCCCCACGGCCGACGCGGTCGCGCGCTGGTGGGACCTGGACGCCATCGCCGCACAGCACCGCGCCTTCCTCGAAGAGCAGGAGCCGGTCCTCCAGCGGTGGTCGCGGCGCCGCTCGGTACCCCCCGAAGCGGCCTACCGCGACTATCTGCTGGCGCTGGACGCCTGGCGCCGGCTGCCCTACGCGGATCCCGGACTGCCCTCTCCCCTCCTGCCGGAGGACTGGCCGGGCGGCCGCGCGGCGGAGGTGTTCGGCCGACTGCACACCGAACTCCGGGCCGCCGGGGCCCGCTACGCGCACGAGGCGATGACCGGGGCGTAGCGCCCCCGCCCACCGGTCTCAGCGGCGGCGCTGCTGGGCCCCCACCGTGACGCCCGAGCGCGGCCGGGCGGCGGCGATCACGGAGACCACGTCCTTGAAGGAGCCGCACATCCGGGTGCCGGCGACCGCGGCGAGCTCGCCGAACGTGCCGACGCCGTAGGTCACCGCGACCGGCTCCATGCGCGCGGTGACCGCCATCCTCATGTCCCCCACGGTGTCCCCCACATACGCGCTCTGCCACGCCGCGACACCGAGCCGGCCGGCCGCCCGCAGCACCATCTCCGGGTGCGGTTTGCCGCGCCGGACCATGTCCTGGCCGATGACCGGGCCGACCAGGTCACGGATGCCCATGACGTCCAGCAGCGCCTCCGCGCTGCGGGTGGTCTTGGACGTGGCGACGGCCAGCTCGACCCCGTGGGCGCGCAGCGCGGACAGCCCCGCGGTCACGCCCGGGAAGAGCAGCTGCGGCCCCAGACACAGCACTTCGTAGGCGAACAGTTCGCGGTAGCGGGAGATGGCGGCCTGCACCCGGCCGTCGTCCTCGGGCTTGCCCAGCAGCCGGCCGAAGGCGGGGCCGGGAGGCTTGCCGATGGCGGCGGCCGCCTGCCGGGCGGTCACCGAACATCCCTGCTCCGAGGCCACCTTGATCAGCAGCTTGCTGATCGCGGGGAGGGTGTTGGCGAGAGTGCCGTCCAGGTCGAAGACGGCGGCCCTGATCGTCTCACCTCCGGCGCCCCGTACACCTCTCACGGGACGTTCGACTTCCGTTGCTACGCGCATGGCTGGAGACCTTTCCGGATTGCGATGGGGGGTGCAGGGGCTCGGGTGGCGTTGCTGGCTCGGCTGATGGGGGCGGCCTGCGGTCGACGACTGGTAACGGCAGAGGCGGTCTCGCCATGGCGCACCGCTGTCCAAGGCGGTACGCAACCGTCGAGGCGGCGCCACGGAAGGGAACGTCCCGTTTACCGCCTTCGGAGATTTAAAAACCGCCTGCGCTGTTTGTCAATGCATCCTCGTTGCCCCTGACGGGTCGACAACACCCCCCTGCAGAGCCAGACTGGAAGGCGCCCGCCCCCGTGAGGCGCCGAGCGACGGAACGAGCGGCCGAGCGTCGCCTTCACGTCAGGGCCCGCCAGTTCCAGCCATTCCCATGGAGCATATCGAACCGCATGGTTGGTTTTCTATGTAGACTGCACGGAGCTCGCAGCCGTACTAGAGACGGGACGGACACCGTGCCCACCCAGCATCGCGCCATCCAGAGTCGCCAGGCACTCATCCGCTCGGCCGCAGAGACCTTCCTGGAGAAGGGGGTTCCCGCAGCGGGCATGGTCGAGATCAGCCGGCGGGCCCGGCTGAGCAAAGGGGCGCTCTACTTCCACTTCACCTCCAAGGACGACCTCACGCTCGCGGTGCGGGACGCCGCGCTGGAGTCCCTGCAGGAGCTCGAGGACGCCTTCACCCGCTCCCCGCAGCCGCTGGCCACCGCCGTACGGGACTTCACCGTCGAGCTGTTCGGCCGGGTGGAGTCGGACGCCGTACTGCGCGCCGGACTGCGGCTGCGGCCGGAGACCGCGCCGGGGCTCGGCATCTACGCCCTGGAGCAGCGCTGGTATGCGCTGTTTCTCGACAAAGCGGTGACCTGCGGGACCGGCGGGCCGGCCGGTCCGCACGCATCGGACACCGAACCGCGGCGTACGGCCCAGCTGTTGACCTCGATCGTGGTGGGTCTGCTGCATCTGGGCAGCGAGGACGGGACGTGGTGGGACCAAGAGGCCGTCGTCGGCCTGTGGGCGCTGCTGCCGTCCGCACCGGGCCGGATCCCGGCCGCGGTGCCGGCGCCGGCGCAGCTCCCGGCGGCCGGCTGATCCGGCGCCCCCGGCCCGCCCCGGCCCTCGTAACCCGGCCTTACAACTCGACCAGCACGGCCCCGATATGACGCCCCTGCGTAAGTTCACTCAGCGCCCGCGGCGCCTGCTGAATCCCCTTCAGAAGGGCATGCGGGAAGACCAGCGAGCCCTCCCGCAAGCCCTGGCCGAACTCCTTGGTCCACTCCTGCGGCAGGTCCGGATGCGCATGCAGCCCGAACCCGCGCAGTGCCACCCGCCGCGAGATGATCAGCCCCGGGTCGAGCTCCACCGGGGCGATGGCACCGCCCCCGTCGCCCAACTGGCTGGAGAGCGCGCCGACCAGCGCGAACCGCGCATCGGGGCGGGCCACCGCCAGCGCCGCGGTGAGCTGCTCACCGCCCACGGTGTCCAGCAGCACATCGATGCCGTCCGGCGCCGCCCGGCGCAGCTGCCGCTCGATCGGCCCGGCACCGCGCACGACCGTGTCGTCGTAACCCAACTCGGCGCGCAGCCGCGCGGCTTTGCGCTCCGAGCCGGTGCTGCCGACGACCCGCCCGGCGCCCAGCCGCCGCGCGAGCTGTCCGGCCAGGCTGCCCACACCGCCCGCCGCTCCACTGATGAACACGGTGTCCCCCGGCCTGACCTCGGCGGCCACCCGCAAGGCGCCCCAGGCGGTCGCGCCCTGCGACAGATGCGCGGCAGGGGTCGGCAGCGGATCCGCGGCGAGGCTCCGTACCCGCGACTCCTCGACGGCCGCGAACTCCCGCCATCCGCAGGGATGATGGACCAGTTCGCCAGGGGTGAAACCGCCTCCGGGCGCCGCTACCACCTCACCGACCGCCGAGCCCCACAGCGCCTGACCCGGCACAAATGAGGCCATGGGCAGACGGATTCCGGTCATCTGTGTCCGCATCGCCGCGGTCACCGCCATCACACGGTTGCGTACCAGCACCTCCCCCGGCCGTGGCTCCGGCACCGGCACCTCGGCAATCATGAAATGGTGTGCGGTCAGTTCGCCTTCCACCCGGGCGGCAAGCCGGATCTCGCGGTGTGCAGCAGGTATGCCGGGGACGACGGTGGGGGACATCGGGCAGCTCCTCAGGCTCGTAGCACTCGATGGCGTCGCACCGGAGGGGCGACGCCGGTTCACGCCCGCCGGGCCCGCCTCCGGACCAGGCGCAAATTCAATACCGCATGGTTGGCTTCTTTATGATGCGGAAATAGACTGCGCGGCCACAGGCGGCGGGTCGCACTCAGGCACAACAACTCCAAGAGAGCATACGGAGGATGATCGGTGGTCAAGCAGGAACGCGCAGTGCGCACCCGACGCGCCGTCCTCGAAGCAGCGGCTCATGTCATCGGCACCCGCGGGTACCAGGCCGCCACGATGGCCGAGATCATCCAGCGCGCCGGGGTCACCAAAGGGGCGGTGTACTTCCACTTCACGTCCAAGGACGCACTGGCCCGCGCGGTCATAACGGAGCAGACCGATCCGTTTCTGCCGCAGGTCAGTGAGTCCCGGCTGCAGGACGCCATCGACTTCACCCACCAGGTGGCGCTGGCCCTGCGCAGCGATCCATTGCTGCAGGCCGGCACCCGTATCGCGGTGGAGACGACCTTCAGCGAAGATCCGCTGGTGCCGTACCAGGCCTGGACCGACATCATCACCACGATGTTCACCGAGGCCCGGGACAACGGGGAATTGCTGCCCGGTGTGGCACCGGGCCGGGCGGCCGAGTTCTTTGTCGCCGCCTACATGGGCGTGCAGTTGTTCTCACGCGCCGCGACCAACCGCGCCGATCTCCCGGAGCGGGTCACGGCCCTGTGGAAGCACACGCTTCCGGGTCTCGCGTCGCCCGGTGCGCTGAGCCATCTGGACGCGCACGGCCGCTGCGTGAAGATCCCGGCCTGACGCCACAAGCCATCGCCCTGACGAGCCGTCGGCTCTTGGCTGGCTGGAAAACAAACCACATGGTCCGTATCTTAGTGATGCAGGACTGTCACCAAGCCTCAGCCCGTCAGGGCGCTGAGTGCCGCACTTCAGAAAGGAACCACCTATGGCCAGCGCCACCCTCACGCCGTACTTGCGCGATCGGCACCACGACATCGAAGGCCGGTCCGCCGACGGAAGCCGATCGTCGCAGCTCACCACGACCGTGCCGCGTGAGTACGTCCACCGCAACGCGTTGTCCGAGGTGTTCCTGACCAACTGGCGGCAGGGTCCCGACGACAGCTGGGTGGTCAGCGCCCAGTGGCCGCGCGCCCACACCTTCTACGGCCCGCTCCACGGGCTGCACGACCCGATCCTGCTGATAGAGACCGTGCGGCAGGCCGGCATATTACTGAGCCATGTCGTGCACGAGGTGCCGCTCGACCACCCGATCATCTGGCAGCGGGTCCGCTACGACCTCGCGCCGCAGGCGCTGCGCACCGCGCAGCACCCCGCCGAGGTCGAACTGCACGTCACCGACCACGAGATGGTTCACCGCGGCAAGCGGCTGGTCAGCGCCCTCCAGGAGTTCCGGATCGTGTGCGACGGCGCCGAGCTGGCCTCCGCGACGCTCGACTACTCCTGTCACAGCCCGGCCGTCTACCGTCGGCTGCGCGGCGAGTACAGCGATGTGGCACTCGCCAACTCCCGTGCGCTGCCGCTGCCCGAGGCCGTGAGCCCGCAGCTGGTCGCCCGGGAACACGACCGTGATGTGGTGCTCTCCCCCACCGACCGGGCCGACCGCTGGCAGCTGCGGGTGGACACCTCGCACCCGGTCCTCTTCGACCACCCCGTGGACCACGCCCCCGGCATGCTGATGGTCGAGGCCGCCCGGCAGGCCGCGCAGGCGGCCACGCCCGGTGTCACACTGCCGGTCTCGATGGAGTGCTCCTTCTCGCGGTACGCCGAACTCGACGCGCCGTCCTGGGTTGAGGCGCGGACCACCGGCCCGGACGACGACGACCGCCGGCAGGTCGAGGTCACCGTCGAACAGCACGGCCAGCCGGTCGTCGCGGCGCAGATCACCAGCGTGCCGACGCCCTGACCGGCGTCTGACCGGCCGCCGCACCGGCCCTCCGGCCCCCTGACAGTGTGCGCCGCCGGCCCGCCCAGGCCCGCCGACGTCCCGTGCGGACCGGCCCCGTAACGGCCCCGCCCCGCTGCCCGTGCCTCCCCGTCACCGCAGCGTGAGGCGGGGCTTCGGCGCATCCGTGCGCCCGGAGGGCGGGGTGCGGCTGCCTGCCTGATAGGGCAGCGGCCAGGGCGCGCCCGGCCCCGTGTACCCCTGCTCCGCGGCGGCGTGCAGCGTCCAGTGCGGGTCGTACAGATGCGGTCTGGCCAGCGCGCACAGGTCCGCGCGCCCGGCCAGTACCAGGGAGTTGACGTCGTCCCAGGAGGAGATGGCGCCGACCGCGATGACCGGCACACCGAGGGTGTTGCGGATGCGGTCGGCGAACGGGGTCTGATAGGAGCGGCCGAAGTCGGGGCGCTCCTCGGGCACCACCTGTCCGGTGGACACATCGATGGCGTCGGCGCCGTGCTCGGCGAAGGCCTTCGCGATCGCCACCGCGTCCGCCGCGGTGGTGCCGCCGTCCGCCCAGTCGGTCGCGGAGATACGGACCGTCATCGGGCGCCCGGCCGGCCAGACGGCGCGGACCGCGTCGAAGACCTCCAGCGGGAAGCGCAGCCGGCCGGTGAGATCGCCGCCGTAGGCGTCGGTGCGGTGGTTGGTGAGCGGCGAGAGGAACCCGGAGAGCAGATAGCCGTGCGCGCAGTGGAGTTCGAGCAGGTCGAAGCCGGCCCGGGCGGCGGACGCGGCGGCGCGGACGAACTGCTCGCAGAGAGTGGTGAGTTCGGGTTCGGTCAGGGCGTGCGGGGTCTGGTTGACGCCGGGGCGGTAGGGCAGCGCGGAGGGCGCCACGAGGGGCCAGTTGCCGTCCGGGAGCGGCTGGTCGATGCCGTCCCACATCAGCCGGGTCGAGCCCTTGCGTCCGGAGTGGCCGAGCTGGACACCGATGGCGGTGCCGGGTGCTGAGGTGTGCACGAAGTCGGTGACCCGCCGCCAGGCCGTCTCGTGCTCCGGCGCGTACAGCCCCGTACAGCCGGGCGTGATCCGCCCCTCGGGGCTGACACACACCATCTCCGTCATCACCAGTCCGGCACCGCCCAGCGCGCGGGCGCCGAGGTGGACGAGGTGGAAGTCGCCGGGGGTGCCGTTGCCGTCCGCGGCGGAGTACATGTCCATCGGGGAGACCACGACCCGGTTGCGGAGGGTCAGCCCGCCCAGCCGGAACGGTGTGAACATGGGGGGTGTGCCGGGCGGGGTGCCCGCCTCGTCCTCGACGGCCGCGACGAATCCGGTGTCGCGCAGCCGCAGATTGTCGTGGGTGACCCGGCGGCTGCGGGTGAGGAGGTTGAAGGCGAACTGGTGCGGCGGCTGGTCCAGGTAGGTGGCCAGTTCCTCGAACCAGGCGAGGCTGGCGCGGGCGGCACGCTGGGTGGACGCGACGACGGGTCGGCGCTCCTCCTCGTACGCGGCCAGGGCGGCGGCGGTGTCGGGCTGCTCCTGGAGACAGGCCGCCAGCGCCAGGGCGTCCTCGACGGCGAGCTTGGTGCCGGAGCCGATGGAGAAGTGCGCGGTGTGCGCGGCATCGCCGAGCAGCACGGTATTGCCGTGTGACCAGCGCTCGTTGACGACCGTGCGGAAGGCGGTCCAGCTGGAGTTGTTGCCGCGCAGCGACCGTCCGCGCAGGGCGTCCGTGAAGACCTTGGCGCACCATTCGGCCGACTCGCGCTCATCGCAGCGGTCGAGTCCGGCCGCCCGCCAGACCTCCTCGCGCATCTCGACGATGACCGTACTGGCACCAGCGGAGCCCTCGGGCGGGGCAGGCGGTGGCGCGGGCCGGGCATCGGGCTCCGGGCGGGCGAAGGGGTAGGCGTGGAGCTGTACGACGCCGTGCTCGGTCTCCGCGATCTCGAAGCGGAAGGCGTCGAAGGCGAAGTCGGCGGCGAGCCAGATGTAGCGGCAGTGGTGGGTGGTCAGCCGCGGGCGGAAGGCATCGGCGTGCGCGGTGCGGGTCGTGCTGTGCACCCCGTCGGCGGCGATCACCAGGTCGTACGCGCGCGCCAGTTCGGCGGCGGGCGGGGCTTCGGTGCGAAAGCGCAGCTCGATGCCGAGGTCGCGGCAGCGCCGGTGGAGTACGGCCAGCAGGCGGCGCCGGCCGAGCGCCGCGAAGCCGTGCCCGCCGGAGGTCAGGGTGCGGCCCCGGTGGACGATGTCGATGTCGTCCCAGCGGACGAACTCCGCCTGGAGGGCGCGGTAGACCTCCGGATCGGCGTGCTCGATGCCGCCGAGGGTCTCGTCGGAGAGCACGACGCCGAAGCCGAAGGTGTCGTCGGGCGCGTTGCGCTCCCAGACGGTGATCTCGCGGGCGGGGTCGAGGCGCTTGAGCAGGACCGCGGCGTACAGCCCGCCCGGCCCGCCGCCGATGACGGCGACCCGCATGGCTATTTCCCCTGCCACTTGGGGGCCCGCTTCTCGGTGAAGGCGGCGTGGAACTCGGCGTAGTCGTCGCTGTTCATCAGCAGCGCCTGGGTGGCGGCGTCCATCTCCACGGCGGCGGCCAGCGGCATGTCGAGCTCGGCGGTGAGCAGCGCCTTGGTCTGGGCGTGCGCCATCGCGGGGCCCTCGGCGAGCCGCCGGGCGAGCGCCGCGGCCGTCTCGTCGGCCCGGCCTTCCTCGGCCAACTCGCTGATCAGGCCGAGCCGTTCGGCCTCGGGCGCGCGGACGGAGTCGCCGAGCATCAGCAGCCGGGTGGCGTGGCCGAGGCCGATGACGCGGGGCAGCAGATAGGCCGCGCCCATGTCACCGCCGGACAGTCCGACCCGGGTGAAGAGGAAGGCGAAGCGGGCGGACGGGTCGGCGACCCGGAAGTCCGCGGCGAGCGCGAGCACCGCGCCCGCCCCCGCCGCGACCCCGTGCACCGCCGCGATCACCGGGAACGGACACTCCCGCACCGCCCGGACGACCTGCCCGGTCATCCGGTTGAAGTCCAGCAGCTGCGCGGAGTCCATGCCCAGGGTGGCGCCGATGATCTCCTCGACATCGCCGCCGGAGCAGAATCCGCGTCCCTCCCCCGCGAGCACCAGGGCGCGTACGGAACGCTCCCTGGACAGCTCCGCGAGCAGGTCGCGGAGGTCGGCGTAGGCCTCGAAGGTGAGCGCGTTGAGCTTGTCCGGGCGCGCCAGGGTGACGGTGGCGACCCCGTCCTGCCTCGTGACGCGGAGGTGCTGCCAGGTCTCTGTACTGCGAGCGGATCCTGCGAACGGGCTCATCGGACTGCCTGCCCCCTTTGGCCGGTCGGCCGGTGGATGCTGTTCCGGATGCCCTTCGAAGTTATCACTCCTCCATGACTGTCGTCATGAGGACGCGATACGAGCGCCATCTGGCGTCGGCAGCGCCCCGTTGACTGTCGGGGCTGTCGGGGCTGTCGGGGCTGTCGGGGCTGTCGGGGCTGTCGGGGCTGTCGGGGTGAGCCTGCCGAAGGTCCCGGCCGCCGCATGACTTAGGTCATGCCGTCCCCGGCCACTCGCCCCTGATCCCCCGCCTCCGCGCTTTCTACGGTGGAGGTATCCGATCCGGTCTCAGGCCGCCGACCCGGCCTTTTTGCGAACGGACGCCGCACATGCTGGAACCGCCCACCCCTGCGACCTGGCGCATCGCGCTGCCGCGCGGTGCGACCGCGGTCCCCATCGCCCGTGCGATGGTCCGGACCGCCATGCAGGATCTCCGGGCGACGGCCGACCGGACCACCGCACAGCTGCTGACCGCCGAACTGGTCACCAACGTGCTCAAGCACACCCGCGGTGCCGACCCCATCGAGCTGGTGGTGGAACTGCGGTCCGCGGGCTGCCGGATCGAGGTGCACGACGACAATCCGAGGCTCGTGGAGGGACTGGGCGATCCGGTCCCCCTGGTGGAACCGGACAGCCCGGTGGTGGTGGCCGCACCGGCCGGTACCGCGCCGGTCCGCACGGCGGACGGCCCTTCGCCGGCCGACGGCCACGTCCCGACGCAGCGCGCAGAGAACACCGGGCAGCAGTCGGGGCACGGCGATGACCCGGACGACGACCGGCAGACCGGGCACGGCGGGCACGGCGAGGTCGACAGGGGGCCCGGCGGACACGGCGAGGTCGACAGCGGACCCGGCGGACACAAGGAGCACGACGCGGACGAGCAGGATGACCAGGACTGCCGGGGCGACCAGGGCAACGGGCACGAGGGTGCCGCTCCCGACGACTACGCCGACCCCGACTCCGACTCCGACCCCAACCCCGACTCCGAAGACGCCAACGGTGCGGATATCTCCGACGACTCCCCCGGTGCGGACGACGCCGGTACCGCTGACGACACCGGTACCGCGCACGACACCGGCGCCCGCGCCGACGCCCCCTCCGCCGACGCCCCGGGCTGCGGTGACCACGACGGCCGCGGTCTGCTGCTGATCCGGTCCCTCAGCGCCGCCTCCGGCTGCCGTCCGACACCGCGCGGCAAGGCCGTCTGGTTCACCCTTCCCGAGCTGCGGCGCCCGCGGCGAGACTGACGGCGGTCGCACCGGCCGCACCGGCCTCGTCGGCCTCATCGGCCTCGGCCGCCGGGTTCTGCGGCGTCGCGCCGAGCCGCGAGCGACGGCGCCCGTAGCACGCGTAGACCAGCGCACCGGCCGCCAGGAACCCGGCGAACTGGAGCCAGGTCGCCGGACCGGTGCCGTAGATCAGATAGAGGCAGAAGCCGATGCCGAGCACCGGGCTGACCGGGAAGAGCGGGACACGGAACCGGCGCGGCAGATCGGGGCGGGTGCGGCGGAGCACCATCACACTGAGGTTGACCACCGCCATGACCGCCAGCGTCCCGATGGTCGACAGGTTCATCACCGCGTCCAACGGGACGACCGCGGCCGGCACAGCGAAGACGACCGTGACGATCCAGGTGTTGGCGGCGGGGGTGGACGTCCGGGGCGAGACCCGCTCGAAGATCCGCGGGACCAGTCCGTCCCGCGACATCGACATCAGGATGCGGGTCTGGCCGTACAGAACCGCGAGGACGACCGAGGCGATGGCCACGACGGCGCCGAACGCGATCACTCCGCCGCCCAGCGTCGAGTCGGTGACGTGGTTGACGATCAGCGACAGCGCGGCGGGCTGGCCGGCAACCTGGTCGGCGGAGAGCGCACCGATGGCGGAGACCGCGACCAGGCAGTACAGGACGGTGACGACACCGATGCAGACCATGATCGCGACGGGGATGTTCCGCCGCGGGTCCCGGACTTCCTCTCCGGCCGTGGTGATCGCGTCGAAGCCGATGTACGAGAAGAACGCGAGCGAGGCGCCGGAGGTGATGCCGGCGACGCTCTCCGGGGCGAACGGCGAGAGGTTGCCGGCCCGGAAGGCGCTGAAGCCGATCACGCAGAACAGGACCAGGATCGCGAGCTTCAGCACGGCCATCGCGGCGGTCGCCCGGGCGCTCTCCCGGATGCCGCGGACGAGCAGCAGCGCGGCGAGCAGCATCACGACGACGGCCGGGATGTTGACGATGCCGCCGTCGCCGGGCGGCTGGGAGAGCGCGGCGGGCAGCTGCCAGCCGATGAGGCTGCCGAGCAGTTCATTGAGGTACTGGCCCCAGCCGACGGCGACCGCCGAGACCGAGATGCCGTATTCGAGCAGCAGGCACCAGCCGACGAGGAAGGCGATGCGCTCGCCGAGAGTGGCGTAGGCGTAGGAGTAGGCGCTGCCGGACACCGGTATCGCCCCGCCCAGCTCCGCGAAGGAGAAGGCGGTGAAGACGCAGGTGACGGCCGCCAGGATGAAGGACACGATGACGGCGGGGCCGGCCTCGGCGACGGTGTCGGACAGGCCGACGAAGATGCCGGTGCCGACGATGGCGCCGATGCCGAAGCAGATGAGCTGGAAGAGCCCCATGCTGCGCTGGAGGCCGTTGCCTTCGAGATCCGCGCCGGATTCGGCGACGAGGAGGTCGGGCGACTTGATGCGCAGTCCGGACGGACGGAAGACGGGCGGGCGCACGGTGGGGTTCTCTCTCTGGTGGTGCGGTGCGCGCGGCGGGGGTGGGCCGCACACAGCAGAGCGGGGTCCGGACCGGTGGGTCCGAACCCCGCGAGCGGCTCGATGGTAACCGCTGACCCCGAATGATCGCCCATTTGTGCGTATGGCTATGCAGTGCGCTGTTGTGTGCGGGTGTGCGCCCGGGCGGCGAACGCCCCCAGGGAGACGCCCCCTAGATGAATGAGTCCGATGTTTGTGCTGGCCGCGACCATGGCGAAGGGCGCCCGTTGACTCGTGTGTGACTACCAGCCTGGACGCCCTTC